>QIGT01000380.1 GCA_003230835.1 Gammaproteobacteria bacterium | reverse complement strand
CGAAAGAAAAGACCAAAGTCCGCATAGGAGGGGGCACAATTTGAACTTACATGAATATCAGGCGAAATCCCTTTTTGCAGAATATGGTTTGCCAGTTTCCGAAGGATACGCAGTAGATACCGCGGATGAAGCCGTGGCGGCTGCTGAGAAACTTGGCGGTAACCGCTGGGTAGTTAAAGTGCAAGTACATGCAGGCGGTCGCGGCAAGGCTGGCGGCGTGAAATTGGTTGATACTCTTGATGATGTTCGAGCCTTTGCAGACAGTTGGATTGGCAAGCGACTGGTGACCTTTCAAACTGACGAGCACGGTCAGCCGGTCAGTAAAATCTATGTAGAGAGCTGTATTGATATCGATACTGAATTATATCTGGGTGCAGTAATCGATAGAGAGTCGCGACGCGTGGTATTCATGGCGTCCACTGAAGGTGGCGTTGAAATAGAGAAAGTGGCTCACGAAACACCTGATAAAATTTTACGCGCGACCATCGATCCCTATGTCGGTGCGCAACCTTACCAAGGAAGAGATCTCGCATTTCGTCTGGGGTTATCCGGCAACCAGGTAAAGCAATTCGCCAACTTGTTTATGAGCTTAGCAAAACTGTTTACAGAGTTAGACTGCGCGCTGTTGGAAATCAACCCATTAGTGGTAACTGGCGATGGCGATATTCACTGCCTTGACGCTAAGATGACGATTGATGGAAACGCTTTGTATAGACAGCCTCGCCTAGCGGCGATGAACGATGTTTCACAAGAAGATGAACGTGAGGTACAAGCAGACAAGCATAACCTCAACTACGTCGCATTAGACGGCAGCATTGGTTGTATGGTGAATGGTGCAGGTCTTGCCATGGGTACCATGGACATGGTTAAGCTGCACGGAGGTAATCCAGCAAACTTTCTCGACGTCGGTGGCGGTGCAACCAAGGAAGCTGTGGCTGAGGCATTCAAGATTATTCTTTCAGATGATGCGGTGAAAGCTGTGTTGATCAATATTTTTGGTGGCATTGTGAGTTGTGCCGTTATCGCCGAAGGCATTATTGGAGCGGTAGAAGAAGTGGGCGTTGAAGTACCGGTTGTGGTTCGATTCGAAGGCAATAATTCTGCTGTTGGACGTAAAGCTTTGGCAGACAGTGGTTTAAATATTATCCCGGGTGAAACGCTAGCAGATGCAGTCGAAAAAGTGGTGGCTGCGGCTGGAGGACCAGCATGAGTATATTGATCGATAAAGACACCAAGGTTATATGTCAGGGTTTTACTGGTTCACAAGGTACTTTACACAGCGAACAAGCGATAGCCTACGGTACTCAAATTGTCGGTGGCGTCACGCCGGGAAAGGGTGGTGGTACACACCTAGATCGACCTATTTTTAATACGGTTCGCGAAGCGGTGCAAGCCACGGATGCCACTGCGTCCGTTATCTACGTACCGGCGGGGTTTTGTAAAGACTCAATTTTAGAAGCCGTAGATGCAGGTATCGAACTTATTGTTTGCATCACCGAAGGTATACCGACGCTAGATATGCTGGCAGTTAAAGCACGTCTGGAAATTAGCAATACACGCATGATTGGTCCGAACTGTCCTGGCGTGATCACGCCGGGTGGATGCAAAATTGGTATTATGCCCGGCGAAATTCACTTACCAGGTAAGGTGGGTATTGTGTCTCGCTCGGGCACGTTGACTTACGAGGCGGTTAAACAAACCACCGATAAAGGCTTCGGCCAAAGTACCTGTGTGGGCATTGGTGGCGATCCGATTCCTGGCAGTCATTTCATTGACATTCTCAGGCTATTCCAAGCCGACGATGCGACCCAAGCGATCGTCATGGTGGGAGAGATTGGTGGCACTGCTGAAGAGGAAGCTGCAACCTTCATCAAGGCCAATGTGAGTAAGCCTGTCGTCGCTTACATCGCTGGTGTTACCGCGCCGGCAGGCAAGCGTATGGGTCATGCAGGCGCAATTATTGCGGGTGGTAAGGGCACTGCAGAGGAGAAGTTTGCGGCGCTGTCTGACGCTGGCGTGCGTACGGTTCGAAGCCTTGCTGAAATAGGTGATGCCATAGCCGATATCACCGGTTGGAGCTATAGTCCTAGGCACTAGACTAGTCCTGGGCAGGTAGAGCCGTTGGCCTGTCGTGTACCTGCGATTGCGCGACGGGTCTTGAAATGACGTCAAAAACCCCCATATCCGCCCTGTAACTATTCACCTTGTACCCATTCACCCTGGAGCGCACGAATCGCTATGAGCGAAGCAAAAGTCGAGACACACACCTTCCAGACCGAGGCAAAACAACTCCTCAAGCTGATGATCCATTCTTTGTATTCCAACAGAGAAATATTCCTTCGTGAGCTGATATCTAATGCCTCGGACGCCATTGACAAGTTGCGCTTTAAGGCGATCGAGGCGCCTGAGCTTATAGCCGAAGATGCTGATTATCGAATAGACATCACATTCGATAAGGAAGCAAAAACACTGACCATATTTGACAACGGTGTGGGTATGACAAGGTCGGAAATCATGTCCAACTTAGGCACCATTGCCAAGTCAGGTACGGCAGAATTCTTGTCAAACCTTACCGGAGATCAAGCCAAGGACAATCAGTTGATTGGTCAGTTTGGTGTGGGCTTTTATAGCGTGTTTATGGTCGCGGATGAGGTGGAAGTGATCACTCTCGCTGCCGGTTCTGACGAAGGAGTTGTATGGCGCTCGCGTGGAGAAGACGCCTACGACATTGAAAGCGCGCACGACCTAAGCAGAGGCACTCGGGTGGTTCTACACTTGAAAGACGATGCTTTAGATTTTGCCGACGACTACCGGCTGAGATCTGTTGTGCGAAAGTATTCCGACCACATCGGTGTGCCTGTACGCATGTTGAAACCTGCGGCAGGTGACTCGGGCGTAGCGGAAACAGAAGCAGAAGCAGAAGCTGTGCCAGAATTCGAAGCGGTTAATTCAGCAAAGGCGCTGTGGACCCGCTCTCGTAGCGATGTTAAAGACGAAGAGTACAAGGAATTCTATAAATACGTATCGCATGACTTCGAAGACCCGGTGAGTTGGAGCCATAACAAAGTCGAAGGCAAATTAGAGTATACGAGCCTGGTCTATATACCGAAGAAGGCGCCTTTCGATTTATATAATCGTGAAGTACCGAGGGGGCTTAAGTTATACGTGCAGCGCGTGTTCATTATGGACGATGCGGAACAGTTCCTACCGTTATATCTACGCTTTATCAAAGGCGTAGTAGATTCTAACGATTTGCCCTTAAACGTGTCGCGTGAAGTGCTTCAAGAAGATGAGCGTGTGACCTCGATTCGTAACGCGCTGACCAAACGTGTACTCACTATGCTCGACACGCTGGCTAAAAAAGAACCCGAACAATACCAGGCATTTTGGGACGAATTTGGTGAGGTTCTGAAAGAGGGTGCAGGTGAAGACTTCGCCAATCGAGAGGCGCTAACCAAGCTATTGCGTTTTGCCAGCACCAGGTCCGAAGGTGATGCGTCTGCAAAAACTGTCAGCCTTGAAGACTATCAAAGTCGCAAAGTTGAAGATCAAGATAAGATTTATTATTTATGCGCCGAGACTTACGAAACGGCAGCGCGCAGCCCACATTTGGAGAT
>QIGT01000416.1 GCA_003230835.1 Gammaproteobacteria bacterium | reverse complement strand
GCAATATCAAATCCGTCGCTGTACTGGGCCTTGTGTTGGCTTAATCGAGCCCCAGGATTATCAGCAAGATGTTAATTTGGCTCTGCTTTTCTTGGATGGTAAGAGCCAAACTGTGTTAGACACTTTTAAAGAAAGTATGCAAAAAGCGTCGCAAGACTTGAACTTTGAAAAAGCGGCCCGATTACGAGATCAAATCACGCACTTGCGCAAAGTACAAGAAAATCAGTATGTGCACGCAGCAGGTGGGGATGTAGACATATTCGCTCTGGCTACTCACAGTGGCATGCACTGTATACAAGCTATGTTCATACGCAAAGGCAGAATGTTAGGGCAATGTTAGGGCAACGGACATTTTTTCCAAAAAACCAGCTAGAGGTTTCTAACGAAGTATTGTTAGAGGCGTTTTTGTCCCAATATTTCTTTGCCACCCAATCTCGAGATGTTCCCAAGGTGGTTGTGATTTCTCACGAAGGTGCAGATCGACAGTTGCTTGCTCAGGCGCTGAGTGACCAGTGCGAGCGCAAGGTTCAAGTGGTAAAAAATGTGCGTGGGCAACGAGCACGCTGGCGTCAACTCGCCCTAGAAAATGCTGATATGAATTTACAAAATTACTTGGCAGATAAACGTAACATGTTTGCCAGATTTGTTGAATTGCAAGACCTCTTAGGCTTGGAATCTATGCCTGAACGACTCGAGTGCTTCGATATCAGCCACATCATGGGAGAAGCCACGGTGGCTTCTTGTGTCGTTTTCAATACCAACGGTCCGCTGAAGTCTGATTACCGAAGATTCAACATAGAAGGGATCACTGGCGGAGACGATTACGCCGCCATGGAGCAGGCATTAACTCGACGTTATCGACGCTTAAAAGCGGGAGAAGGCAAATTGCCAGATTTGCTGGTTATAGACGGCGGACCTGGGCAGCTCAATCGGGCAGTCGATGTGCTACAAGCTTTGCAGGTTGAAGGTGTGCAAATTTTGGGCATTGCTAAAGGTCCGGATCGCAAAGCGGGGTTAGAGCGTTTCTTCCTAGATGGCAAGGAAATTAATATTGATGGCTCGTCAGGTGGGGCCCATCTGTTGCAACATATTCGCGATGAAGCACACAGGTTTGCAATCACAGGCCACCGACAACGACGCCAAAAAAGACGACGGCATTCCGAACTGGATGATATCAGCGGTGTCGGACCGAAACGTCGTCGTGAATTGTTAACCCATTTTGGTGGAATTAAAGGGATAAAGGGGGCGAGTGCTGAAGAAATTGCTAAAGTACCCGGTATCAACCGAAAGCTAGCTGAACAGATATACGGGGTTCTCCATCACTAATCGGGTGTTAGTAAAATAGACAAATGAACTTACCAAATATTATTACGCTGGCACGAATCTTCTTGGTGCCGGTATTTGTCATCATCTATCTCATGCCGGGTAGCTGGACCTATATTGCCTCTGCATTGCTATTTGGTCTGGCCGCGTTCACAGATTGGCTGGATGGCTTCCTCGCCCGAAGACTGAATCAAATTACGCCGTTTGGTGCATTCCTTGATCCGGTTGCAGACAAACTCATTGTGGTCAGTGCGTTAATCGTACTCATCGCTCATCATGATTCTGTTTGGCTCACGTTACCCGGGCTAATTATTGTCGGTCGAGAAATCGTCATTAGCGCCTTACGTGAATGGATGGCAGAAATGAATAGATCTGGCGCAGTAGCGGTGAGCGTACTGGGTAAAGTCAAAACCACCATTCAGATGATTGCTATTGCGCTACTGTTGGCGCATGAGCCAGATTTACAGAGTGTGTGGGTGATCGGCAGCTATGTATTGATTTATGTGGCGGCTTTCATGACGCTTTGGTCCATGACTGTTTATCTTAAAACTGCGTGGCCTACCTTGCTCGAAGGACTGCAATCGGGTACCGAACCGGATAAGTGAGGCCACAATCTGCTAGCGTCATCACATAATTAGGCAACTGACCGCGTTAGGCTGTTGGGATGCTTGAACTACTTATTGCAACAACATTGGCTCTTGGGCTTAGCGAGAGTATTGAAACTCGACTTCCTGCGGATCCGGGTATGATCTATACCGTTGGCTTTCAGCACAACGGCACCAAGATTGGCCTAGATTGGAAAAATCGCAACATAGTTGCGCGTAGTGCTTGCAGAAAGGCTTCAGTCAATCAAAAGACTCAGTGCCAGTTGGCTGCAGTTGACTGGCTGGAAGCTGAGTGCGACTACTACGGGCACAAGAAACGCCTCAATCCTACCCAACGTGATATGCAATCTGCCGTCTGTTCGGGTGCTAAAGATCTAAACGAGCTGCTGCGCGCGCGTCAACTCGCAGAACGATAGACCTAACCCTCCCATTTCTAGTTGAATATGGCTAGAATGCGCGTCCACGCAAAAGGGCTGGGTGGCAGAGTGGTCATGCAGCGGACTGCAACTCCGTGTACACCGGTTCGACTCCGGTCTCAGCCTCCAATTTACTTATTGTGGCGTTGAGTAATGACGTTCGACATTGTCGGGGTAGCTACGTTGAAAGTAGTTCCACAGCTGTTCCCCGTAGACGTCTGCTCGGTAACCACTTTTCATGTCCTGGATCCCGGCGATTGTTTCCTCACGCCGTGCCATAAAACCAGCGTGTGAATGTCTGTTGCTGCTCGCCACGCGGTCTAGTTTGTTCGAAGACAGTTGAATAGGGTTGAGGGCAGTGCTTAGGGATGGTCCATGGAAATAGGCGATAGAGTATCGCTCCTGTCGGGCCACAACTCTATGTGGCGTGGCTACGAAAAAGTTACTGGTGATTGCTTGTAACATTTCGCCCAGATTGACCACCAGCGCACCGGGTACGTGAGGCACATCTACCCAATTGCCGTCGGGGCTTTCGACCTGTAAACCTGTCACATTGCCTGGCGCTAAAAGCGTTAGGAAGCCCGTGTCATGATGCGCATTTACACCAAAACTGCCAATGGGTGTGGTCGGATAGCGAATCAACTTAGTTAATGACATTCGCTCATCGCCAAACAAATGCTCAAAGCTGCGTTCGGGTAAGTCGAGACCCAAAGCTAACAAAGCTAGCAACTCGTCGGCGAGTACGCCCATCTTCTCAAACCAGTTATTCAACGCTGATTTAAACCCTGGTAAATCTGCCGAACGCGGCCATTGATTGGGACCCAGCAGTCTGAGGTACTGTGGGCTCACGTTTTCGTCTCTGCTCGGATGCTCACTCCAAAAATCTATTTGTTCACGTACGTCAGTGCGGCCATTGGTGAATTCAGTGCCTTCGCTTTCCCAGCCCCGAAAGTGCCGCGAATGACATTTGTCTATAATTTGTTTTTGCGCCAGCGGAAGGTTAAAGAAAGACTTAGACTGTGCGAATACTGTGTCAATCAGTGCCGCGTCTATACTATGGTTTTTGGCGACAAAGAAGCCTACCTGATGGCATATTTCAGTTAGTTGAATCCCCAGTTGCTTGCGATCATTGTGGCTACCACGCATAGAACTGAGATCAACTACCGCGATTTCTTGAAAACCACCCATGATACACCTCTGCAAAAATCTTTCGCCAGCCCTGTAGTAACAGTACTTTGCGGTTGTCTTCTCCGACATGACCATACCCCAACATTCTCAACCACATCTTCTGCACTAGCAATGACTACCGTAGGAATGCCAGTTGCGCCTAAGGGCATTGCATCCAGACAAATATAGCCAAACACACCAAGCCTGTTTCTATAAAGTAGCTGTAAGCCATTGTTTATGTTGGCGTTCAGAAGGGGATAGACTTCGAATCCAAATCCGTCAGATTGTAGTTTGGTGCAATTCGAGCTGGCCGATGTTTTGCGGTCCTACCGCGAAACTCGAGAGAGCTCGCGAAGCAAGATCATTGGTGCCCAGCAAAGGATAAACCTCAAACCCAACCCCGCCAGAATTTAGATTTTTGCTATTCGAGCTGGCCGATGTTT
>QIGT01000095.1 GCA_003230835.1 Gammaproteobacteria bacterium | reverse complement strand
CTGGAGTTTATCGACGGTTACGACGGTCGTACACTGTAGGCATGCCCTCCGGCAGTTTCACAATCACTCTGGCGAAGAGTGGTCATCGGTTAACTGTGTCTGCACACGAAACTATATTGCAGGTTCTGCGCAATGCCGGAATTGATGTTCCGAGTGCTTGTGAACAAGGAATTTGCGGAAGCTGTGAAACGGCTGTGTTAGCAGGTGAGCCCGATCATCAAGACCTGCTGATGACCCCACAAGAACACGCCGAGAACAATACCATGATGATTTGTTGTTCCGGCGCGCTCAGCGATAATCTAGTGCTAGACCTCTGAGACTAAAACACTACTAGGCGCTAGCCCCTGCCTTAGCATTTATTTCACTTTGTAACTCAGCCAGTTTCTCTTCGGTAAGCGAATAGTTCCATAACAAAGGCACCGCAACAAACTTAAACACTGCAGGCACTATTGAGTATAAACACGCGAGCCAAATCAGAGACTCCATTGAATTAGGTGATTCATGAGGATCTGCCAGCGAGTTAAAGCCATAATAGATTGCTCCAGATGTGCCAACGACTAACCCCAATGCATAAGCCAATTTGCGTGTCATGGTCCATATGCTGAAATAGGCGCCACCTTGTTTCTTACCTGTGCGCGCGCTGTCTAGATCGACAACATCGGCAGCCATGGCATAAGGCAGCGCACTTAAGGCACCTATTGCACTGCCTTTCAAACACATCACGCCGATGAAAAACGCAAATTTTCCCGTCGGCACACCGTCAAGACTCGCATTGACGCCTGCTTGCCAACTGTCGGGTAGATAAGGCAAAAGGCGAGTCAGCTCGAAACTCTCGTACCAAATTAGCGGTGATATTGCGATCAGCGGTATGAAACAGGACCAGAAGGCATACCATAATATCGCCACCATAGTGGCACGATGCTTGCCGATCTTTCGTGACAACTTGAACCACAAGGGTATGGCCACTATTTGCGATATAAAATAAGGTGCCAGGTAGAATCCATATAGATCACCCGCCAAAAGAACGTGCTTAACGAAGAAAAAACTCAATGAATTTGTCATCGCCGAACCAATGGTCGAAAACAAGAATATAAACACCAGTTTCCGGTAGGGTTCATTCTGCCAAACATAACGAAAACTTTCTTTAATCGGAAGTCTTCGCGTATTGCGTTCAACCACCGGATATTCGGGTACGACCTTCAGCAAGTTCAAAACCAATATCGGCATCAATATTGCGACACCAATTGACAAAAAGTACACCGCATCAATGGGTTTGGTATAACCCCAAAACACAATAACGGCCGGGGTAAGAGCACCAATCAAAGAACCGCCAACAGTGAATGCTTCTTTCCAACTCATGACCTTGGTGCGTTCGTTGTAATCTTGGGCCAGTTCTGCACCCCAGGCCGAATAAGGCACATCTTTGATGGTGGCACCGACATACATCACCACCAATATACCCAACAAATACGGATAGCCGTTACTGAACGTCCAGCCAAACCAGGTGACATCACTAAACTCGAAGGGTGGAACCCACAGCAACCATACGCCAGCAACGAAAATAGGAGTGCCAATCAATATGAAGGGTTTACGCCGTCCCCAACGAGTGCGAATGCGGTCGGAATAGAAGCCGATGAGAGGATCAGTAAGCCCATCGAACACTCGCGACAAGGCCAGCATCAGCCCGACAAACCCTAGGCTCAATGCAAAACCATCGGAGTCTGCATACACTGGCGTTAGATAAACTGCTAAGGGCAGTGTCACCATAGAAAGAGGCATGGAGGGTGCGCCATATGAAGCCAAGCTAAAGGCACCTAGCTTCTTACGTTCAGTACTACCGTGTTCTGTTGCCGCCATGCTTCCCCCCAGAAACCGAATGCAGACTTTGAAGATATTGTGGGCTTCTTATCCGGTACAACCGCCTCATAGCCGGTGCCCGTTCGTCGAGCCGGTGTTTTTCGCGCCAATCACCCCACAAAAAACCCCTTCGCGGGAAGGGGTCTTCTTTGATTCATCACGTACCCAAGGGTACGCGTTTCATCTCTGTGTGGCCTAAATCAACCTACAGGCTGCCACCAAACTTAAGGAACCAAATACGTCCGCGAGGATCGTGCAACGTACCGTCATAGGCGGTTGTTAGCGCGATCACGGGAGGCTCTTCGTTGGTGAAGTTCTGTATACCAACCGTAACATTACTGTCAGACAGGAATCCGGTTTCACCGAAGCTATAGGTGTACTGGATATCTGCCGTGGTAAAGCTCTCGATCTCGTCGTCGAACAAGTCAGCGGCGAGATCTGTGTTACCTACGAGATTCAAACCCGCTCGAAAGAATGCTCTCGCGCCGCCAGACCGATCTGAGGTCAGACTGTCGACATGTTTAACGATCAAGAACGCTCGATGGTTATCCATACTCCAGCTCAACGTGCCGTTGATTTTGAACTCGGGCAACGGACGAGCCACTGGGTTGAGGTCGTTGTAGCTACCCACCGCATCAAAAACCTGCGTGCCAGCAACCACCTCATATTCGTCAACCCACGCGCCTTGTAGGCCAACGCGCCAGCTACCGATATCGGTATCAAAGCTGTATGACGCAGTGACGTCTAGACCGCTGATATCTGCGCTATTCGCGTTCGCAAACTCTGGCAAGATGCGCAGCAACACGCCTTGAGGGTTACGAATGATCTGTTCGGGGTTGCCCACAACACCCGATGCTACTGCGTCAGCATAGCACTGAGCTTCGGACGCACAGCTGCCATCGAGGACGCCCGCATCCGCAAACGCCTGCAGTGCGTTGTTGTCTGCGATCAACAGACCTCGAGAGCTTTCTCGAGTGATGATGTCGGTGTACTCGTAGCTGTAGTAATCAAGGTCTACCTGCAAACCTTCAAGCGGGCCGTCCTGTGGAATCCAGGAAACACCGAAGTTGTAAGTGTCCGCACTTTCCGGAGATAGGTTCGGGTTGCCAACTGAGATCGAAGGCTTGAAAGCCTGCCCGCCAACGACATCGGGCTGATCTGCAACCGTGGTGATGGTGCCAAACAGCTGTTGCAGTGAAGGCACGCGGAAAGAGCTTCCGGCAGAGGCGCGCAGAGACAGTGAGTCAAGAGGTTGCCAAAGAATTGTAATTTTTGGATCCACAGTGTCTTCATCAATCTCATCAAAATCTTCATAGCGCACAGCAACGTTGACCTGCAAGTTGTCGAGAATCGGAACTCCTAACTCCACGAACAACGCCGTAGTGGTTAGATTGCCACTCCAGTCTTGCGCACCGAAGGCGAAATCTAGGTTATTGGAATTCGCTGCAGCGTCAAATATGACATCTGCGGAATCACGACGTCGTTGGAAGCCGACTGCCAATCCAATGGTACCCGCATCTGTATGGAACAAATCACCGGACGCCACGACATCAATGACACGCTGGCGGAAATTTGAATCATTCGTGATTCGGCCTGCTACAAACTCAAAGAGACCGTCAGGATTGACTAGCGTTAAATCGGTTTGCGGATTGCCATCTTCAGTTAATTGATTGCTGCCGAAGGGGTTGAAGTAGTAGCAGTTCCCCGCGTCGAAGTCTCCACCAGAAGCCGCAAATGCGAGGTTTCCTTCTCCAGGCGTGCCGTTAACGAC
>QIGT01000406.1 GCA_003230835.1 Gammaproteobacteria bacterium | reverse complement strand
AAATGAGCATTCATGGTTCTGAATAGCACTCTTTTCAAAAATTCTTTTGTAAGCATCAGACCATTCTTCACCTGTCGGTCTGCAGTGAACGGCAACTTTGAGCCCTGACTTACAAATACTGTGGAGAAGTCGAACGGCAGCTATGTAGCTGAGAAGCCTTCGCGACTATGGTAGATCATACAGCCCGAACGCATTACCGTCGGGATCGGTAAACTCCGAAAATGTTACGACGTTCGGTATCTCTATTGCCTCACCTGTATTTATTCCGACATCGGCGCGTTGGCCCTGAGCAGTCTCTATATCATCCACTAAAAACCTAATGATTGCTCGTGATGGCTGTTGGTCGTCGGCTTCGAAAATCTGTAACCACACGCCAGGTGCAACTTTGAATTCTACAACACCGGGAAATGGTTTAATTACTTCGACATCCGAACCCAACAGGTTGAGATACCATGTCTCCGCTTCTGCTATTGAAACCACCGGGACACCGACGGTGATTTCTTGGAATGGTTCTGCGGAGGCAAAACCTGTCATCGCAAAAAAAGCCATAAAAACACTGCACAATGTACGCATTATCAAGACCCTCCGGTCAAATCTTCGGCGAGCATGAGAGCGTTACCGTCCGGATCGTAAAAAGTCGCCGTCTTTACCATGCCTTCCACCACATCAGTCTCACCGTCAAATTTCACTTTGGCCTGTTCCAACTTCTGCCGAGCAGTGTCTAGATCAGCGATCCCGAATACGGGAACACAGTTGCCGGGTGAAGACTTAGTGTGTTCGCCAAGGCCAATTGTTACGCCAGCGGTGTTTGTTTGGAGTTCCGACCAGCCTGCGTCGTCCGCGTGGTAAATTGTCTCAAACCCCAGCATACTACCGTACCACTTGGCACTTGCATGGCGATCTTTGACCGAGAACGATATATTGATAGTTTCATCTAACGAAATGAGTGCCATGGTCTTCCCTTTTGATTATAAATATACTAACTATACTATATGCGCATTGAGTCGTTTGTCAACATCACTTCAAAGGCTTGGGCGATGCCCATATTATCGAACCTGCACGCGGGTATTGCAGGACGGCAGGCGACATTGCTGGCAGCGACCGGCGCAAGCAGGACCGCATTCGTTCAGAGTATGGATCATTTAATCAAGATAGGATTGTTGGAGAGAAATCCAGGTTACGGCCACCCGCTTCGGCCAGAATTTCGTCTCACACGGATTGGAATAAGAGCCGCTGCAATAGCAAACAAAATTCAAAGTGTCTCTGCAGATGAAGATCAGGACTTACTTCGCCGGTCATGGACATTACCGGTGCTGACATCACTTCAAACACCAAGCCATTTCAACGACATCAAGCGAAACTTGCAGACGATCACAGATCGCGCTTTGTCGCAGTCGTTGAAATCGATGGAAGTTAGAAATTGGGTACATCGCAGCGTTGACGAGACTGCCCGTCCTCCAAGATCGATCTATAGTGCTGTTAACACTGGCGGAATAATTTGTAATGTCACTGCCCCTGAAATCAGCTTTGTCTAACGGTGATCGGAAATTGGTTGTGCTGCGCAAGAGCAGAACAATCAATCAGTAATCTCAATCATCTGTCTCTTTGGACAGATTGGGCGTGATGGTGATGCTTTCTGGGTTAGATGCAAACCAATTCCTTGAAGCCTACATTGAAGATTGTGTGGAAATTGGTGGTGGTTGGAACCGGCCTGGCAAGGCTCGTCAATCTACAATCAGTATCACCGCGTGACCTTCGTGCATTGCAACCATTTTGAAATGCCACCAAACTGTACAACGGTAGCGTTGCCGGGTAGAGCGGAGACACCAAAGAAAGGAGTCCTGAACAGCTGTACGAGAAATATGCAGACCGTACTCTTCGTATAGCCGCAATCCAAGAAAAATAGACAGATGACAGGAACGAGCCCATATTGCCCTATGCCGCAAGTCCCACAAATGTCTGCAATGACAAAATTTGCAAAAGCGGATTAAACTCTTGATCACATTAAGCGTGGTTGATCACGTGCCCGATGAGGTTTCCCTTGAGTGTGTAGCGCGGTCCATCGGCCCACCCATGTTCAACAAGGGCGTTACGCACCTGCTCACGGCTCACATGTTTATCGTGAGACTTTTTATCGCAGGTTACCACCATGATACTTTGCTCTTGGTCAGGGTGTTTGGCGAGCCAATTCCTGAGTTCCTGCTCAGAAGAAACTTTTATGCGTTTTAGATTTGGTATGCTCATAGCGTGCGGCCCATTTTGCTCAGACCTGACGATCTTAGGCCAAAAAGGTGATTGTTCAAAGCAGCTATTGGTGCAATCGCAGCGAAATAGCGCTTTGTCCGCATTGCCGCCGTTCGTCTAGAGCAAGTCCAGCGACAAGTTTGGATCAATTCCCATCATTTGAGTGAATCGTTTTAGCATCTGCTATTTTACTGAACGCGGATGTTTTGCTTCTTTTTTGAAACCCACGATCAGTCTTGATGAAGGCTTCCAGCATATGCGGGATGAGATCAGTGATGGATGCTTGTTGATTGTATTCTGCTTCGTGGGCCGAGGCGTAGTCGGCTAACAGTTTGTTCAGTTCCGCGCTGGCAGTGAACGTGATCTTTGTTGTTTTGCGGTCGGGTAGTTTGCCGAGTTTGAGTGCAGGCATGTTAACCGCCATTTCTAACATATGGCGTCATGATAATATCCTTGTTGACGATGATGCGCAGGGGCCAGCCTGGGCGTATTGCGATGGTTGGTTGGATATCCAGGGTTCGATCAACCAGCTTTTGTCCAGCACGGTTGGTGGATTGCTGGGTACTTTCACGAATGGCTTTGACCAAATCGTTTTCATTGTTGCCGAAGGTCAGTTCTGTTCCAACACCGAGCAGGGTCGAAAGGGCAATGCCTTTGATTGGGAAACCGGGACGGAGGGAATAAATCTTATCCAGCTGCGGGATTATTGTTCATGCGTGGTCGACCGTTTTTCAACTGTCCCGGCTAGAGGCCATATTTCTAATTAATCAGTTTTCGAAACCGGTCACTACCAATGGGCTGGCAATACTGGCCTCGGTTGTTGATGTGTGATGAGAAAATAAATACGATTGGTCATCAAGCAGCAGTAGGCGTAAACCGTTACAGCATAATGTTTTAATATTTTCCGCCAGAGATCTAAATAGTGCCTGTACAGAAACGCGTAAGCAATTGAAGATAGTGTAAATATATTGTCGTAGCAGTAAAAAATCCTCTTGGATTTTGTTATGTTTGAGTTAGCAGACTTAAACATCACAACCAAGGGGATTTCCGCATGCGAAAGAGCCGCAATGCTCAGGGAAGTATATTCGATTTCTTCTGCAAACACGAGACAGGCTATTTTTTCAAACAACTTTCTAAGTTGCTGGATGAATACCGCGATATTTTGGAGCTGATAGAACACGACTTTGACAAACCGAACGTTGCCAGCACTGGAGCCTGCGGATTGAGTCTGGAAAGTATCTTTCGTTGTCTGCTACTGAAGCAAATTCTGGGCGTGAGCTACCGGAAACTGGCGTTCCACCTGTGTGATTCTCCGACGTATCGTAGCTTTGCTCGCTTGCGGGATGGCCAAGCGCCAAGCCACTCTGCTTTGCAAGGCACGGTTCGAAGGGTGAGTCCGGCCACCCTTG
>QIGT01000170.1 GCA_003230835.1 Gammaproteobacteria bacterium | reverse complement strand
TACATCATCGACCGCGCACGACCCCGCCAACACCTGTCTTTTGGCTTTGGTGTGCATCGTTGTGTGGGCAACCGAGTGGCTGAGATGCAATTGACCATCATCTGGGAAGAGATTCTGAAACGCTTCCCGGTAATCGAGATGGTAGGTGAACCAACCCGCAGCTATTCGGCTTTTGTACATGGCTTCGAAACCTTGCCTGTTGTCATCCCAGCTCGCATCTGACAACCCCGCGCGAAAGCGCGACGCCGAAGCTACTCGGGCCGCGATGCTCGAGGCGGCCAAGGCGCAGTTTGCGCGATTGGGTTATGACCGCGCCACATTACGCGGCATCGCAGCCCAGGCAGGAGCCGACGTCGCGCTGATCAAACGTTACTTCGGTGGCAAGGAAGCCCTGTTTACATCGGCGTTGGAGGCATCATTCCGGGATGACGTAACCAGCGAATGGGACCACCTCACTTTGCCGCAGGAACTTGCGACTATGATGGCTGACAATCTTTATCGGGATGAGGAGCGAATCCACAGATTCCAGTTCCTACTGCTTGCAGCCACTTCGCCGACCACTGCACCTCTGCTGAACGTTGCCATCCAGGAACGATTTCTCGGTCCGATCCGCAATTGGCTTGGCGGTGACGATACTGCAGCCCGCGCTCGAGTGCTGGCTGCGGTTGTTATCGGTCTGCTGGTCGAACGCCTTATTCGCAACGAACCACTCACCGGCCAGGAGCGAGTTGTGTTCATCGAGCAAACAACGACGATGCTCGAAACAATCGTTGCGCCACCCGTTCAGTAATGACACCATAAACAATGTCTTGACTCTAGTCCCGACTCCATAGTTTATGATAGACCTCATGAGCAACTCTGAATCGCGACCATTGACCATTGGCAAGCTGGCAACAGAGGCTGGCGTCGGAATCGATACCGTTAGATTCTACGAACGGCGCCACCTGTTACCTAAACCCGCCCGCACCGCGTCAGGTTATAGACAATACGCGCGCGATAGTGTGGCGCGCATCCGTTTTATCCGGCGAGCAAAAGATCTCGGTTTTACCCTCGACGAGATTGAGACGTTGCTTGGCCTACACGACAGTGGCGGCCCGAAGGCTGAAGTCAAAGCCCTGACCACGCACAAGCTGGAGCAAATTGATGCAAAGATTGACCATCTGAGTCGTATGCGCTCGGTATTGGCAGGCCTGAACGAGCAATGTTCCGGCAGTGGCGATGTCAGCGGCTGTCCGATTATCGAATCCCTTTCCCACGATCAAAACTAGCGCCGAGCGGGAAGTACTAACAGGCAACTCAAATTTTACCTCGGCAACATGAGTTGTTCCGCGCGCGCTGCCCTGCCGGGTGTAAGTAACCAGTATTACCGTTAATCTAGCGCTCTGAACATCAGTACTTCACGGTTGGAAGCGATAGTGTCCATGTAGCGGATAAGAAAAGAGGACGTCTTCCTTTTTAGGCCCTTGTCCAATGTTGTGAACTATATAGAAGCGCTGCGTCCCCGGCACCTGTTGATGACTGACAATACCAATATGCGGAAGGGCGCCACCCAAACGCCAACTTACAATATCACCTGGTTGATAGTCTCGTGCTTGCTCGCTGACCGCAAGAGTTTGCCCTCGCCGCGAGAAGAAAGTCTCTAAATTTGGCACTCTACGATGATCAATATTGGAGTCCGCTTTCTGTAGACTCCACGTTTTGGGGTAAACGTTAAAGTGCTTTGTCATATCCTCGTGAACAAGTTGTTGTAAGTCGATTCCTAGAGATCTATAAGAGCGGATGACTAGATCAGTGCACACGCCAATATGGGCCGGGACATCGCCGTTCGGATATGGGATTTGTCGATAAGATCCGTCGTACACGATTTCTTCGGATACTCGTTCAAGTGCGGCTTTAGCGAGGTCGACATTGCCCAATGCAGTGGGGCAAACAAGCGCCAGCAAAATGGGTAAATAGTTCACTTGACGCTTAAGGCTACAGTAGGCAACAACAGCATGGTAGCCAGCTGCATAGGACATGTTTGGCTTGTTTGCCTTACTCGTCTGGGATTATTAAATTCGAATTGCATCGGTGTTGAAACAATATCGCCTGTGTTCTTGGTCTCGGATTCTACCACAAACCCCATTTCTCATAGACAGGTATTGCATAAGCGGAATCTCGAAGGTCAAAATCGCCGACATTGCCAGCGTGGACGGTTGGGTTGTATCTGGCCATTGATTTGTCGCCTGACTAGAAAATAGAGGGGTCTATGTTGATGAGTGTTTGCGCGCGAGCCTTGATATGGTATTCCAAGTTCCCCTAAAATCGAACCTTTAGGATCTCGTACAGAAATTTAATGGCAAAACCCAAAATGCCTTTCCCTTCAACGGCATGGTTGGATATTCAAGATTGGAGTACAGCGACAAGCGACCAACGCCGCCGTTTGCTTGAGCGTTTCTACTTACGCTACCGTAAGCCGCTTATGGGTTTTATAGCAGCTTCTGGGTATGTCGAAGATGCAGAAGATATCGTCCATGAATTTGTTATGGAACAAATCAAAGGCAGGCTTTTCAATAGCGCTTCGGTGGCTAAGGGTCGATTTCGAGATCTATTGCTTCGCGCATTGAAAAACTATCTAGCCAGCCGATATCGCGCTGAACATGCACTCAAGCGGCATCCCGATGGAGGGTTTGTAGGAATAGACAACTATATCGGTCTAATTGCAGGGTCTGATTCTCCGGAAAGAAAGTTCGAACAAGACTGGGTCCGATCAGTGATCGAAAACGCGCTCGTGCGTTTACAAAAAGATTTTGAGGCGAAACACCAGGATGTTCACTTGGCTTGCCTTCGTGCACGCCTAGTGGATCCAATCCTAAATGGCCTTGTACCACTATCGGCCGCAGTATTGGCAACAACTTATGGGATATCCGAAAGCCAGGTAAGCAACTTTGTGGTAACGGCTAAGCGCGCTTTTGCTCGCCATCTACATGACGAGGTAATGGAGTACGCCGCATCTCGTAAGGAAGCAGCTGTTGAAATTCAGAATGTCCTGCAAATTCTCACTCAACCTGATGTGGTCATATGACTCAGCTTTTCGAAGAAAATGAAAAAATTAATGGTAAATGGGTGGTGGAACGTTTCCTTGGTGAAGGAGCCTTCGCCGAAGTCTACCGTGTGCGTCATCACGTATTTGGGGCACAAGCAATGAAAGTGTTCAAGCGTCCGGGCTTGAATTTGTCCGAGGTGCAAGACTTGTTACAAGAAGCGGTTTTGTTGGCGAAGATTCAACACCCCAATATTATTCGAGTATTTGACGCCGACACCACGCAACATCGACTTGGACTGATTTGTTTTTTCACCACCCAATATGCGCAAGGAGGCACATTGGATGAATATTGGCGAGCTCATGGAGATGAGTTTGTTCCAGTCGATACAGCATTCGATATATTCAGCCAGGTGGTGCAAGGATTAGCTTTGGCGCACGCTCAATCTCCAGCGATCGTGCATCGAGATATAAAGCCACAGAATATTCTTCTTACGTATGAAGCGGGACAGATGTGCGTGAAGATTGCCGATTTCGGTTTGGCGAAAAAATTTAACCCACTGACACTGGCCTTAACAGGACTAGGCACCACTGGTTTCAAACCACCAGAAGTACTACGCGATATAAAAAACGATTCCCCGGCGGGAGACGTCTGGGCGA
>QIGT01000439.1 GCA_003230835.1 Gammaproteobacteria bacterium | reverse complement strand
GCTTTGATCTTGAAATGGGAGAAAAAACTGCCTTTCCGCAACTGGGCGAGGCCGTTAAAGAGAGATCTATCGAATTGCGCACCGTTGAGGATGAGTTCGAGCGCTTGCCACGGTGGGCACTCGTCGCGCTGGGGGCTTGTTACGTGCAGCGGGCGAAAGAGATCGCTAGTGATCAGTGGATAGATGCTCGGTTTGATCCGGTATTAGAACACTTACAGTCCTGCGCGGCAGCGGGCAAATGCCTGGCCATGGATGTGGATACTTTGAAGAAAAACGTCATGTTAGGGGCCTGGAAGGATGGAGATACGTTGATTGAATCGATGGTGGACCTCTGTGATACCGGTGCTGACTTGGCTCAACTTGCTCCCGCTCAGCTACCTAAGATGGTCCAGGCGATGGCATTCTATCTTAGCGCTATTGCTGTGGAATCGTCGCTAGACAGTGACATTTTAGCTGAGGATATAGGCTATGAAGTGGTCGCCCTCTATAACAAGGCTGCGGAAGAAAATTGGGATGATCAACGACCGGTTACTTTGGAGGAGGTGCGTCATTTCTGGCAAGATGGTGCGCCGACGAATACCGCTTCGGATTGCTTCGTTGCAACCGCGTGTTATAACAATGGAGATCACGCAGATGTCATGGTGCTACGGCATTGGCGAGATCGATTCTTGATGCGCAATATGTATGGCCGAGGCTTTGTTTGGTTTTACTACCGCTGCTCACCACCGTTTGCGAGGTGGTTACGTGATCGTGAAGCTGAAAAGTCCTTTATACGGACTAGGCTGCTTGAGCCGTTGGTTGCTAAAATTCAAAACAATCAACGTCCCTAGAGTAGTTCGTCGAACGTATCAATGACGCCAGACACTTGCAGGGTGGTGACATCTTCTCCATGGTTGTAACCGTCCCGTACACACACCACGCAGATGCCTGCAGCGCGCGCAGCCAAGACGTCGGTATTGGAATCGCCAACAAAGAGGCAATCTTGTTGGTTAACAGCAAGCTCTCTAAGGCAGTATAAGATGGAATCTGGAGCCGGTTTTGGGTGATCAGTAGTGTCACCGCAAACGATGAGATCAAACAATGAACTCATGCCTATCTGCTCAAGCAGGGGCAGACTAAGTTGAGTGATCTTGTTGGTCACTACAGCGAGCTTGGCGCCACGTTGACGAAGTTCGATGAGTGTATCGACAACAGTGTCATAGGGTTTGCTCAACAGGGCTAAGTGTTGTGCGTAGTAGTCGATGAAGACGGGCAACAAATCGTCGATTTGTTGGTCGTTGATGGTCGATTTCTTAGAGTGATGTATGAACGCTTGTTCGAGCAGCACACGCGCACCATGGCCAATCCAATGCCGGGTGAGCTGTTCACTAACAGGGGAAAAACCAGCAACCTGCATGCAATAGTTTAGTGCTGCGCTTAGATCAGGCGCGGTATCAATGAGCGTGCCGTCTAAGTCGAATAGGTAGGCTGCATAAGGCTTATGCCAAGCGTCAGTCACCGGTTTGCTTGATCTTCTCACGCATTGCACTAATGGTTTTGGCGTAGTCATCGCTGGCGAATATGGCGGTGCCTGCAACAAAGGTATCGGCACCGGCTGATGCCGCGGCGGCGATATTGTCTATTTTGATGCCGCCGTCAATTTGCAGGCGAATGGGTAAGCCAGTGTGATCAATGATTTCGCGCGCTCGGGCGAGTTTGCTTAAGCTAGATTCGATAAATTTTTGGCCACCAAACCCAGGGTTGACAGACATGATGAGAATCAAATCTACGCAATCGATGACTTCTTCGAGAATCTCCATGGGTGTGCCTGGGTTAAAAACCAAGCCCGCCTTTGCACCGCGGGCACGAATCATGCTCAATGTGCGGTGAAGATGCTCTGTGGTTTCAGGGTGCACCGAAACATAGTCAGCGCCTGCGTTGAGAAAATCTTCAACCAAGCGATCTACTGGCTTGACCATGAGGTGGACGTCTACGCAGGCGGTAATACCTGCCTTTCTTAATGAGGCTAAAACTAACGGCCCCACACTCAAATTAGGCACGTAGTGATTATCCATTACGTCGAAATGAATGGCGTCAGCGCCAGCGGCTAGCACGGTGCGCACCTCATCTCCTAATCTAGAGAAATCAGCGGCGAGTATCGAAGGAGTTATCCAGGGGTCCATGGATAGGTATTCTACCCTAGCTTGTGAGAATCGTCTCCAATGCATCGCGAACTTCAACCATCTTCACGGTTGCATATTCTGTTTGCTCACGACTGACCAGGCGACGGTAGGCTTTTTTAACCACAGACTTTGAACTCCCAGACATCATGTCCCAGGCGGTCGCAATACCCGCGGCAGCGGGCGCGCTTACGCCCAGAAGCCACATGACACTGCCCGAGCGCATGGAAAAGCGTCACGCGAAATCATTGGCAGTAATTGTTGGATATGCCTTTTCGGTCACTTTGCTGCCCACACGATTTGCCAGGCTGCAAACTCCGACGGCCGGACCTGGTAGCGCGCGAAGCTGCCTTTATGTAGACCGATGAGTTCCTCTTCGACGACTATCGCAAACGCGTCCCGGTCGTTGGGGTTGATTTGTTTGCTGGACAGTTTTGAGATTTCACCTGCCACTTGTTTGCGGCCTATTTTGGCGCGAATGATTGCAGCAACGGTGTCACGGAGTTCAGTACGGTATTTCAGGCGGAAAGGGTCGGGTTCACCCAACGACTGCCTGACTGCTGCATACTGCGCCGCTGATCGTTCGTAGGCCCAAAAGAAAACATCCTTCAGCAAGGCAACATCGTTTAGCTCATACACTCCTAGGATGGCGTCGGTGTATGCTCGCTGCGGAACATCGGTAAACGACAGTGGTGCCAGGTTGTTTCGGATGAGCGGAATGTTGGCCGCCAGTCGCGAAACACGTTTGTTCACGTCATCGAACGGTTGCAGATATGGGATGTGGACCATCACGAAGAAAGCTTGTTCGAATGGATTTTCAATTTTGGCTGCCTTCGATAAGAGTGAGCCAAAGCACTCTTCGATCAATTGCGGCATCTCAAGCGGGTGGAAGGCTGATTGTTCTATATCGACGACAATAAAGCGTAGGCGTCCTGCCGCTGACGGGTCTGCCAGTAGGTTGTTTGATAGGAGCGCATGCAGATTCAGGAAGGTGTAGGTGTTGAAATCGATCTCATCCGCGGAGCCAACCAGAAACTCGATCGCATCCTTGTGGTTGAGGATCATTTGCGTCTCGATGTGATCTCGTCTGGTCGCTTCTTCTCCGAATTCGATCAATCGCTTCGTGTCGAGCAGCGAGTATGTATTGCCTTCCAGGCGGCTTGAGTTCCACGCGAGATCGATCAGCAATCGGCTGAGAATGAGCTTTGCATAGGTACCGGCTGGCTGAGTAGAAGTTTGAGGCTTACCTAGGGCTTCGAGGCGCTCGTGGTCTTTTTTTTCCAAATAGAAGCTGGAGTTTGGTTGATACTGATCGAGAAATCCCCGGCTATAGCCGACGGGTTTGCGTGCGGCGACCGCCTGCTGCACGTAGTCTCGGACTGCCCTTCCCTCAACTGACAAAGCAATCAGACGGCTGTAGTCTTCTTCCTGGCTAGCAGTCGTGACGATACCGTACCTCGCCCATCGACCGCTTCCTTCCATCTGCAACCGGCCGTTGCTGACAAGTTTTTTCAGTCGGTATTGCAGAGTTCGGC
>QIGT01000487.1 GCA_003230835.1 Gammaproteobacteria bacterium | reverse complement strand
TCACCTCGCTCAGCCCACGCATGTCTGCCAAAAGAGTTTCAAGCGGCAGCCCAGATGAATTGTACGACACGAAAGTTCGTGAGGTACTGTTGGATATGAAAAATGGCCAATCGCTACTGGTGGGATTGCGCGTCGATGTGAGATTTGCTTCCAAGAGCCAACTAGAGTAAGGAACGCACAATGACTGCCATCGATAATAGCACAGTCTTATTTGAGCAAACGACTGTTACTGTACCTATCCAGCATCAAAGTCGTCATGACTTTGATGCTGCGATCAGAGCTTGGACTAATTCGATTGGCTCGGGCTCTGTAGTTGTTGATATGGAATCGCTAAGTCGATTTCACAGTTCAACTGTGGGGGTAGCAAGGCAGGTGCCGGCAGTCCTATACCCCAAAAACGAGCAGCAGGTTCAAAAGATCGTAGAAATTGCCAACCAATTCCAAACGCCTATTTACCCGGTTAGCACTGGGCGAAATTGGGGATACGGAGATAGCAGTCCCGTCACGGATGGATGTGCAGTTGTTAATTTATCTCATATGAATCAGGTGGTCGATTTTTCCGCCACGGCGACGTATGCAACAGTCACCGTTCAACCGGGCGTTACACAGCAGATACTTTACGATTACTTGCAAGAAAATGATTCACCATTCATGGTGCCAACCCATGGCGGTGGTCCAGACTGCAGTATTTTAGGCAATGCGTTAGAACGCGGCTATGGTATCACACCGCTTACCAATCACTTTGATGCAATGACATCGCTACGTGCGGTGCTTGGAGATGGTTCAATTCATGAATCCTTTTACGAAGCCATCGGAGCCTCTGCGCTCGGCGACAGACGTAAATCACAGATTGGCCCAGATATTGACGGTTTATTCGCACAAAGCAATCTGGGAATAGTTACTCAAGCTAAAGTTCGACTTCGTCGCCGCTCTCGCCATGTGGCAGCTTTCTTTTTTCGCGTGAACTCTCACAAAGACTTAGCAGCACTTGCGCCTCGGATAGAAGAGATTCTCTTTGAGCATCACCCAAAGGCACTTGGCGCAATTAACTTAATGAATCGATTGCGCGTGCTCTCAATGACAGCCCCTTACCCAATTCATGATATTGCAAAAAGAGCAACATTAAGTGACCAACAGCTCAGTCTCCTTGGCAAGCAGCATGATATTCCAGAATGGCTTGGTGCAGGGACGCTTTACGCTGAAAGTCGACAAGATATCCGAAGAGTAATCGCCTCTATCAAGAAACATCTGGGGAAGTATGCTTCACAGCTTGTGTGGTTCGATAGCGCAAGGGTGAAATTCGCTGATACTGCTTTGCGATTGCTGCCAGGCAGTAAAGCTAAAAATATTCGAGATCGACTCACATCAATACGTAGCCTTTTAGATATAGCCTCTGGCAAGCCAAGTCGAGTTGCCCTGTCGCTTGCTAATTGGCGTTCACAGAATCCGAATGGCGATTGCAAAATCACGGACCCAGCGGCTCAAGGTTGCGGCATCATTTGGTACTCGCCCTATGTGCCGATTGACGCCTCATTTGTCAACGAATATCGCCAAATGGTCGAAACAACATGCCGTGAACATGGCATCGAACCGTTGATCACCTTCACGAGCGTTGACGACCAAACCTTTGATAGCACGGTGCCGATTCTCTTTGATCACTGTGATGAAAAATCGACTAAAGCGGCGAAGTCTTGCTATTCGGATCTCACGGAACGTGGGCGACAAATGGGGGTTGTGCCTTACCGTTATGGCATCCAGCAAATGAAAGAGTTAATGAATATGAACGCAACTTACTGGCGAAATCTCACTAAAATCGGGGTCTCGATAGCGCAAAATCGCATAATTGCACCCAATCGCTACAGCAGTCCTTCACAATAATAAAAACAACAAGAGACCCAATTATGACTACGCAAATACAAACACTGAACAAGAAAAAACCACGCAATTTCAAAAATGAAATTGTTGAAATGCATGCCCATATCGAAGACTTGTTCCAGGTTCGAGGCTGGATATTTTGGGGGGACATGTGCTTTAGTGCGATAACCGGCTGGACATGCCTCGCTTTGAGCATAGCAGCAAGCTCTATTCCTATTAAAATAGTCTTGATTGGGATTGCCGCAATCTTCGTTTATCGTGCGATGGTATTTACTCACGAGATTGTACATCTTCGGAAAGGCGAACTTCCTGGGTTCCGTATCGCTTGGCATCTGCTATGCGGAATACCAATGCTTGCTCCAAATTTCCTGTATCGACGGGTGCATCTCACTCACCACAACAAAAACCACTACAGCACAAAACGCGATGGTGAGTACGTGCCATTTAAAAAGTCGCACGCCCTTAAAGCCTTGTTATTCGTTTGTTCAGGAATTTCTATTCCACTCGTCTCTGTCTTCAGGTTCTGCATCCTTAGCCCAGCGTATTGGATCCACCCAAAAGCACGACAACTTGTCGAGGTTTACGGGTCCGCTATGGGCATCAAAGTTGTAATTCAACGAGAACCGCCAGCGAACTCAAAGGAGCGGCTGGAGTGGACAGGTTACGAATTAGCTTGCTTCGCTCTTATTGTAACGATCGGCAGCCTTACCTATCGGGGCGTACTCCCAATAAGCACGATTGCATGCTGGTATGCCCTGGTATGTCTTGTTGTAACTATGAACGCAATCCGAGCCATCTGCTGTACGCACCTCTACATTCACGAGAAAGGGATACCAGTTGAATTGCGAGAACAGATTGAAGACTCTGTAAACCTGGGCAGCAGTTCGCTACTAGCAGTTATTCTTTGCCCTGTTGGAACTCGCTACCACTGTCTTCATCATATTTTTCCAACAATACCGTATCACGCAGCCAAGGAAGCGCATCAACGTCTTATGAAATCTGTTCCTACGGATTCCTTTTATAAGGATCGTGAAATTAAGAGCTTGTTCGAAGGTTGGAAGCAGGTTTGGCCGAGTCGGAACGGTAAGGAGGTCGACGCGCAAGAAATAGCGGTTGCCTGCTTTAAAGGCAGGCAACCGCTTTCTGAATAATAAATAACAAGGCTATCGGAGAAGTTACTAAGCTCTACGGTGCCGGCGTACCCCAGCAAAAATTCCAAGAATCGCCCAAATGGCAACGGATGTAGCTTCTGGGACGGCATTTATTGCAAAAATCCCGTCATCACTGAACAGGAATCCACTATTAGAAAGACCAGTTGTTGGTGTCGAAATTGTACCTGATCCAATTAAATCTCCGAATGCTCCACCCGCGAGTGGCGAAGGGTTTTGCAGTGGTAGGAATATCGTTCCGGCACCAAAAGAACTGCCGGTTACACTTAGTGTGGTAGAGAATTCCGCTACTTGGACAGGGATAAGGGTGCCATTAACTAGGCCTGGATTTGTCAAATCCGTCACATCAACAAACGCTCCGGCGACTATCGTCTGCTGGTCGTCGGCATCAACAAAACCCGCTGCTAAAACACCATCAAAACCTGCAAAGTCCGACGAAAACAGAGTCGACGCTGTTAAGCCGCCAGTGCTCAGGGTACTAGCGTTTGATTCGACAATAACGAGAGCAGTATCCGCAACCGAAGCACCCGCGATTCCAGTCAGATCAACACCTCCAGCACCAAGCAAAGTCAAGACACTGTCAGCTGCAGCCGTAGCAGCCCCAAACTGAACAGTCTGCCCCGTTGGCCCTCCTGAGATGGAAGTCACCTGAAAAGAAAAG
>QIGT01000120.1 GCA_003230835.1 Gammaproteobacteria bacterium | reverse complement strand
TTGCAGATAACCTTTGCGCTTTCATTCTGAAAGCGCCAAACCCTACGGATTTTTTCTCGTGGCATCTACCGTTGGCAAGCCAACGGGCGGCGTTTGCGTGCAAACGCCACTGCCCATTGCTAGTTCTAACCCCAAAAACTGCGTATTTTGGACTAGAACTAAGTAGCCCTAGGCGAGTTCAATGTGTGCTAGGTGGTCTGCTGTGTTGTGTTCGCGTGCAAGTTTGAGCATGAATTCTGCATCGACTATGCCGTCGATCTCACCATTGTCTTGGTACCCAACTATGGGTCCATGTACAACCGCAAACATGATGGAGCCTTCGGGTGAGGTAGGTTGATGGATAGAGCCTGCCGCTTCATAAACATAGCTGCCAACACCACCACGATCTTCTTCGTAACCAAAACCGCCTTCTATGACGAATGCTTCTACCGCGCCCAAATGGCCGTGCACTGGCGCGTCATTGTCCGCATCAACTTTTAGTAACATGGAAAAGCCGCCTGTTTTGGTGTCTACATTGAGTAATTTAAAATGTGTACCATCCATGACCCAGGGTGACCAAGCTAGGTTGTTGGTATCAAAAAAGGCAGGGCGTAGTGGCTTCTTGGTGGCAATTTTGGTTTGTGTATTCACGTGCTATTTCCTGTTGTTACATGGTGCGAATAGGATCTTCGCCATTCCAGTTTACTGCGGATTGTTCAATGGCTGTAAAAAGCTCTGCCACCACCGGGGTAAGCTCAATCAGCTCTACCAAGCACCCCAATGCAGCGTGGGTGTCAACGTAAGAGAAACGTCCGCCCACTGCCACAGCACCAGCGAAAACTATCTCGTGACCAAGCTCGACGTATCGCTGCTGCTGTTGGTCGAAGTTTTCGGTCATCATGGCAACGTGGTGATGAGTGCTGCCCAACCCGGTGGGCTGTTCGTTGTACACCGATGGCACGTTGTTGTGTTGTTGAATCAACTCTACGCAAACGCCGCCTGAGTAAGCCAGTGCAATACTCATGTCCAGTTGGGTAGGTTGGTTGCGGTAAGTAGGCTGGTCGAGTTCTAAGTGTTCGAGCAGAAAGAAGGGTCCAGTCAGCCCGGTTTGTAACCAACGATTCATACTGATCGTAAGATCGTCAACCACATAAGCTGTTTGCACAATGGATCCTAACGGTTGTCGCATCTAAGGCGTCCCTATGTTGATTTACGGATGTGCACTCATGCCACCATCTACGGAAAGTTGCGCTCCGGTAATATGTCGGGCTTCATCGGAGGCTAAAAAGAGTACGGCATCAGCGATGTCGTTAGCAGTACCAAACTCACCCTGAGGAATACGTTTTAGGAATTCTTCACGTATCTGATCTTCGGTGGCGTTAGCCTCGGCTGCGACATCGGCAAACAAGCCCTCCAACATGGGTGTTTCTATTTGTCCTGGATGAACAGAATTGCAGCGTATTTTGTCTTTTGCGCAGTGCACGGCCACCGACCGCGTCATCTGCCATACTGCTGCTTTGCTGGCACCATATGCGGTAAGAAAGGGGGTGGCGACCAAGGCCGCAATGGAGGAAATATTGACTATTGCCCCGCCGCCAGACTGGCGCATCAGTGGGATGGCGTGTTTACAACCTAAAAATACACCGCCGGCATTAGTAGACATGATGTGCTGCCATTCTTGCCAGGATGTATCCTCGGGGCCGCTTGGACCCAAGCCATCTCCAATGCCAGCATTATTGATGAGAATGTCCAGGCCTTGATGGCGTGATTGCACCTCAAGAATTAATTGCTGCCAAGCGTCTTCGTCTGAGACGTCATGTTGAACAAAGGTCACATGATCTGATGCCGTCTTCGCACCGGCCGGATTAATGTCAGTGCAATAGACTATGGCACCTTGTTGTTCGAAATGAGAAACAATCTGTTTACCCAGCCCCGAGGCGCCGCCGGTGACTACGGCGATTTTATCAACCAGTCGTTTAGTCATGTAGTATCTCCCTGGAGGCCCAGACAGAGAAGTTCATACAGATTAGACTGGACAATTCAGTTAACATGTGAAGAATATTGACTCCGGTAAGTTTGGAAGGTCCGATTTTTAGAAATAGACACTATTTGATAAGAAATAGACACTATTTGATAAATTGACACTAATCGAACCGACCACAATTGAACCAAAAGATAATTGAACCAAAAGAAGAAGAAAGCCTCAATAGCGTAAGTGGCTCATTTGATGTAAAGAACTGAAGCCCCACAAGACTGTGGATTGCATATGGAGAGAGCACATGCAGCGGTTACAAACAAGTGCATTGAGTGGTAGTGATGTAAACGAAATTCTTACCATCAGTTATGAAATGGAAAGAAATTTCGAAGGCATTGCATCGGTGGATCGTGCCCTTGCGATACTGGAAACAGAGATGCAGAGCACCAGCTCAGTGTTTTTTGAGTTAGATAAGACCGCTAATGTTTTTGTCGAATCAGGTTCTCATGGTGTGCCATCGTCCGCACCCAAACAGTGGATGGATAAATACCACCTGCAAGACCCCTTTGTCAGCGCCATGATGGAGAATGTTGAGCACAAATTTCCTGCAGTGTCGGTTTCCAGCGAACTTGTGCGTCACCGTGACTACATTAAGACGGATTTCTATAATTTATTTTTAAAGCCTCAGTCTATTTACCATGTGATGGTGGTCGGCCTACTGCAAAATGGCGTGCCAATGGGTTTGTTCGGCTTTCATCGCCCCTATGGTGCAGACCCATTTTCTCAATATGAGGCCACTAAGGCGGCGCTGTTGGCGCCAGCATTGGCCGCATCCATCGGGAAGGTGCAAGCGGAGGAAGCACTGCGCGAGCGCGATTGGATTGTCGAAACCATTGCCCAAGACATTCCGTTCAAAGGGTTGCTGATATTGGATGACAAGTTCGCAGTAACCTACGCCAATAAAGGCGCCCGAGAATTGCTAGAGTTACCCAGTTCGGGCGCTATCGCAGAGTTGCAATTGCCTTTAGAGCTGCACAGTGCATGTGCTTCATTGCTCGGTGAGCAACCTCAGTCTGAATACTTCAATATTCAGCAGCTTCGGGCAAAAGTGCACCTGTTCACTGCGGGCGCGAGTGAAACCACGAAAGAGCCACGTTATGCGGTGTATTTGGGTCCAACTGATGACACTGTCATTGTCGAATCGCAGTTACTCCGTCATGGCTTAACCACTCGCGAAGTAGAAGTGGTGCAACTGGTTGGGTCTGGTATGACTAACCCAGAAGTGGCCACTCACTTGAGCATCAGTCCACGCACGGTGCAAAATCACCTTCGCTCGATTTATGCCAAGGTTGGTGTACACAATCGAACCAGCTTACTTTACCGATTAGCGTCCAACGACTAAGAATCAGCCTTGGGGAGCCTACACGTAAATTGAGCCATTTGCGCTATTGCCCAGAAAGTGGGTTGTTAGCAGAATTGGCTGACCCCTAATAGGAGTCAGCCGATGCCTCGTTTCGTTTCAACATCTTTGTCCGCATCTTTTGTGATGGCGATTTTTCTAACCAGCTTGGCCACGTTAGCCGGGCTGTCCCAGGTCGCGCTCGCTCAAAGTGGTGGCGTTGAGTATAAAAGCGTAGTTGAAGAGATTGTTGTGACTGCTCGGCGCCGGTCTGAGTCACTGCAGGAGACACCTATCTCAATCACCGCAATGACAGCCAGAGATTTGGAGGCGCGCAACTTGACCAACCTTGTCGAAGTTGGTC
>QIGT01000102.1 GCA_003230835.1 Gammaproteobacteria bacterium | reverse complement strand
AGCAGGCGACCGGCATTCCAGTTCGTGGCCACCTTGGTCACCGCCACGCATGCCGGCGATTTACAGTAAAGTTGGTACTGTCCTACTATTGTGTTGCTGAAAATTAAACCTGACTAGCCCGCTCGATCAATTCTTTCAATTTCCAACTTTTCTCAGCCAATCCGCTGGCCATTGCTGGCGTCATGCCAATTGTAGAGTGATTCCGGCAGAAATTGTACCACGCGAAGAAGATATTTTGCATCGCTACATGGTGCTTGAGGCTTTTGCTGTGGGCGTTGGTCAAACGAGTGAACCGTCGGTTGTTCATGCGAATCGTCAGATTGAACCGCTCGACGTGGCTTGTCGAAATCATAGCTTCATCGGGATTGCCGAACCGTGTTTTCTTTTTGATGCCTATTATTTTGGCAGGGCTGTAGCGTCCGCCTTTTTGTGCGCTGGCAAATTGCTTGATGATCACGCCAAAGTCAACGCGGTCGCGTAGCATGAACGGCACGTTCAACGTATAGGCTGCCAGCCCGTCCGTGCTGAGTTGAAAGCGTCCCGTGGTGTTATCGGCCAGTTTTTGCAACAGCGTGCAAATCGTGGTGGTGTCTCGCTCTCCGACTTGGTGGGCGATGACAAGCTTCGTGTTGCGTTCGATGGCGACCGTGGTCCAGGAGTCGCCGCTATCTTCATTGTACTCCTTGATAGCTGCGGTCTTGTTCTTGCAGCCGACAAACGACCAAATTTCATCGACTTGGACGTCTTTAGCTTCGACATTGCGGATTCGGGTGTCTAGGAACTCGCAGCAGTTGTCGCCAACGGTTAGGATCAGGTCGCAGATTGTATCGCGGTGCATTCCGGTAAGCCGCTCACAAGCACGAATCGACATCCCTTCTAGCAGCATCCCCAGAACCGTGGTGGCCTTTTTCATGCTAATTCGCATGTTGCCGAGCGGCTTTGGTGTATCGTCGACAAAGGTGGTTCCGCAGTCTTTGCAGCGAAAACGCTGATTTCCCTTGCGGTCGGTGCCGTGCTTCTTTCGTTCGTCGTGCTTGCAGAAAGCAATCATTCTAGTAGCTCCAGGTTGGGCTCTCTGCTAGAATGAAGTTTCTCAGGCTACTCTAGCGAAAGCTGGTTTAGTTGCCCCGCTGCTGGTTACAGCCAGTAACGGGGTTTTCTTTGCCTTCATTTATTGTACAGACATTAAATATCTAACGCAAGGGTTGTGCTGCAATTATTTGTCTGTACAATCCAGGTATGGCAGAATCACGCGGTAGACCAAAGCTGAAGGCCAAAGACCGGCGCGAAATCCGTTTCCAGATACGCCTGTCGGCCCCTGAGTTAGCCCAAATCGAACGCGCAGCAGAAGGCAAACCTTCTACGTGGGCGCGTGAGACGCTAATCAGGGCCGCCAAAAGGCGGATCGGTTAGCGGAGAGAGGGGGAGTCGAACCCATCCGTTGGACGGACCCCTATTCGCAGGGTATAAATCTACTGCATCAGCCAAGATGCGGGCCGCTCTCCAATAGCTTGGAAAGGACCGGCTAATATGCTTGGGGATTACGCGGCACGCGCAGCACTCTCGCACTGGTTGAGCAACTCCTTGCGTTGCTTGTCGTCGTTCCAGTCGGTGATATCTGCATTGTTTCTGACAGCGTTAATTGCGTATTTGACGTGTTTCTCATCTTTTGCATCATCGCTGACACGTAGAATTGCGTGTGTGTTCATTTTTTTGGCAGACATTTTTCTTAAATCACCAAACAAGTATGCCAAGTAGCCCGCTCTTTCCCTGGCGTGTTGTTTCAATCGAGCGTTCAGGTCCAATGGCTCAAACACCCACGATTCCTGCTGGCTCTCTTGCAAGAAGGTGACGCGGTGCCACTCTGAGGTTCCTTGCAAGTCACGATCCTCGAAGATAGGGTGCTTAATATCGGAGTCAGCAACTGATTTCATGATTTTAAGCCTCTTGAACTCGGACTTGATGCTGCTCTTAATCGCAGCAATATCCATGTCTTCGACTTCACCTCCCAATGCTTCGCTAAGCCCACCGCCTGAGACAAGCATACTGAAAAGATAATTAGCGATGTCTTCAGCACTATCTGAACCACTATCTGTTACCTCTCCACCTGGAATGAATTGATACGTTGGTTTTGATTGTTTGAGAATTTTTGTTTCCCAATCATCGCTCGTTAGGGACTTCTCCCAATGTCGCAGCCACATTTTGTATACTCTGGTGTCTGCAATACTGCGTAGTGACCTAGCGTCAATTTTACCGTCAGATGAGTCTTGCCCTAGGAACTTGGTTACTCGGATGTTACCTTTTTGCACTAAGATGCCGATATTGCGAGGCTCTTTGCGCATCACATTGGGCATGTGTTGTGCAATGTAATACCGCGCACCGAAATTTTTCGGAGAACTATCAGATTGAATAATCGATTGGATCATCATCGCACTCGAAAGGAGTAAAAAGCCCCTTGGCTCTCTTAGGAAACAAAGACTTGTTTTCCGTGAACAACTGACTCATCTTGCTGCGTCGAGATATCAGCAAACTGGCCACCTCAAGGGCTTCATTCATCGGAATACCAACCCCTGACGCCTCCCTGCAAGCATCTGTGATCATGTGTTCAGGTATTGTAACAAGTTTTTTATACCAGTCACTGAAACTTGAAAAATGCATCAGCTCGTCTGCATATTCTTTTCTCAATAGCAAGCTGTCAGCATTCTGACGTAAATGCTGTGTCCCATGTATGTTAAGGAGAGCCTGCCCGTGGTCGATCAGGAAAACATCGCCATTTTCTGTGTCATAAAAAATGTTTTCGACATGACGATCATCGTTGCACACCCAGCCGTCAAAGAGTGCTGTTCCGCACGCCATTTCCGACTGATTCTTTGCTAAATGCTCTAGGTCTGCTGGTGGGAAATCATTTCCGGGCGAGGAGATATTCCCGGAGCAGTAGTAGGCGTCGCCGTCTTTCTCAACGATCATACCAACTGGAATTGGTAGGCCCATTGCCCTTCCCAGATTCATACAAACCAGCTCGTTGAAGACTTCGTAGTTTACTTCTGAGTGTCGCTTGGCAACCACCGTTACGCCAAGATCATATTTTATGCAATCCTCCTGGCCATCAGTGCGCTGCGACCCCCAGCTCCAGACCTTATATCGATAAGCTAGCATGACAAACAACCCGAGGTATTACAGAACTATCCGTAACGCTTATCGAAATTACTTGCCACATCAGTTTAAGTATTATGGGCGATTCATCGCAATTTGCCTTCCCCGCTAACTGCTAGCTTAGCCACCCACCGCCCCTCCTCATCTCTAGAAAACCGCTCGACGTGATATCGAAACACCCCATCGATTGCATGGGCAACGGCTCTGGGGCTGTCGTCAGACCGGCAACCTCGCTGCATGACTTCCAGCGTTAGTTCGGTCATGGTCAGCGGGCCAGCGTCCAGTAAGACGGACTCCGCTGCTTGCCGAACGGTCATTTTAGAATAGTCGCCGCCGTGATCGGACTTTGACTGGCGTGGGATATTGCTGGGCAGTCGACAGCCAAGCCTGCGTGCCATCGACCGAATCTCCGCTACGGTCACGCGATACTCTTGTCGGGCCTTGTGGATGGCCTTGTCGCGTTTGACGCGGGCCTTTTCGCGCAGTTGCTCAAGTGGGGTCATTGCCCGATAATAGCGGGCGAGAAGAGGTGATCAACCCAGCAACACAGTAGTAGGACAGTACCTGTTTCTAGGACAAGCCAAACTTT
>QIGT01000181.1:3503-7264 GCA_003230835.1 Gammaproteobacteria bacterium | reverse complement strand
TCGGTGAAGTAGCGTATGAACAATTTGAGCAGTGGTGGGATCTAGGCGACATTGTTGGCGTGAGCGGTGTCATGATGAAAACCAACAAAGGCGAACTCACGGTGCGCGCTCATGGTATTGAGCTCCTCAACAAAACTTTGAGCCCTTTACCAGAGAAATTCCATGGCTTAACCGACCAAGAAACGCGATATCGTCAGCGTTACATCGATTTGACCATGAACGAAGCAACACGAAAATTGTTTCTTGTTCGATCTCAAGTCATACAACACATACGCAGTTTTTTTGGTGTGAGAGATTACCTTGAAGTTGAAACACCTATGCTGCATGGCATTCCTGGTGGGGCCACGGCAAGACCCTTTGTAACCCACCACAACACCTTAGACATTCCTTTATATTTACGCATTGCGCCTGAATTATTTCTTAAGCGCTTGGTTGTGGGTGGTTTCGAACGTGTCTTTGAGATCAATCGAAGTTTCCGCAATGAAGGCTTGTCTAGCCGACACAATCCAGAGTTCACCATGCTGGAATTTTACCAAGCCTATGCAGACTATCGTGATCTCATGGCGCTTACAGATGAGTTGTTAGTGCTACTTTGTCAGGAAGTGTTGGGCAGCAGTCAAATAAATTATCAGGGGCTTGAGATTGATTTCGCCAAGCCTCCCCAGCGTCTCACCATGGCGGAGTCGATCTGTCGCTTCACCGATGTGAGTGAGAACGATGTAGACAATGAAAGCGTGTTGCGTGATCGTTTGCAGGCATTAAATCACACCACTTTCGATAGCTGGGGCGTGGGTAAGTTGCAAATGGAAATATTCGATGCACAAGTTGAGGCTCGCTTAGAACAACCCACTTATATCACCCAGTATCCAGCAGAAGTATCACCGTTAGCTCGACGAAGCGATACCAATGCCGATGTGACAGATCGCTTTGAACTGTTTATTGGTGGTCGCGAATATGCGAATGGTTTTTCGGAATTGAATGATCCAGTCGATCAAGCACAGCGCTTTCAAGAGCAGGCTGATTTGAAGAACGAGGGGGATGATGAGGCCATGCATTTCGACCAAGACTATATTGATGCGTTAGAGTTCGGGCTGCCACCTACGGCGGGTGAAGGCATAGGCATCGACCGATTGGTCATGCTGCTGACCAATTCTGCCTCGATTCGTGATGTCTTGCTGTTTCCTTTAATGAGACCACAGTAGACCCTTGGGACATGGAAAAATTGCTACAACCAAATTCTAGGCTGCGTATCGAAGCGTCTTGGCAGGTGGCGTTGAAGGGTGAATTTGAGCAGCCGTATATGCAGCAGCTCAGCAAGTTTCTGCGTAAGGAAAAGCGCGCAGGAAAAGAAGTTTATCCTTCTGGTGAACGTATCTTTTCTGCCTTTAACCTAACCCCTATCGAGCAAGTCAAAGTAGTTGTGATTGGTCAGGATCCGTACCATGGACCTGGACAGGCCCATGGTTTGTGTTTTTCGGTACTGCCTGGAACACGGTTGCCGCCTTCGCTGTTGAATATTTATCAAGAAATTAATCAGGATTTAGCGGGCTTGCCGGGTACGGATCAAGGCTTGGACAAGAGTCGAGGATGCCTCACCGGCTGGGCGAAACAAGGTGTACTATTGCTCAACTCGGTACTAACGGTTGAGAAAGCTCGGGCGGGATCACATCAGGGAAAAGGTTGGGAGACGTTTACCGACGCCGTTGTTAAGCAACTGAGTCAATCGCGTAAAGGCTTGGTCTTTTTGTTATGGGGTAGTTACGCAAAAAAGAAGGGTGCGGTGGTAGATCGGAATCAGCATTGCGTGTTAACGGCACCGCATCCGTCTCCGCTTTCGGCTCATCGAGGTTTTCTAGGATGCAAACATTTTTCCAAGGCTAATGACTATCTGCGTGGTCATGGCGTGTCGCCTATCGATTGGTTTGCGGTGGAATAGAGTAGCTTCCACCAGTTCATAGGTACGATTTTTAAGATTCTAACAAGGGGTTTATTTTGGTCACATCTACAACAGAAAAACTTACCATCGAAACACGTGGGCACACGCTAGTGGTGACCATTAATAACCCACCTGCCAACACCTGGGATGTAGATAGTCTTAGCGGATTACAAACTCTGGTTATGCAGTGTAACGAAGCGAAAGAAATTTATGCCATGGTTATTGTTGGCCAAGGAGAGAAATTTTTCTCCGCTGGGGCAGATCTTAAGCTTTTTGCAGATGGTGACAAAGAAGTAGCGCGAACGATGGCCGATCATTTTGGCCGTGCGTTTGAAACTTTGTCTAATTTTCGCGGCGTGAGCATTGCTGCAATAAACGGCTTTGCCATGGGTGGTGGTTTAGAGTGTGCGTTGGCCTGTGATATACGCATCGCCGAGCAGCAGGCGCAAATGGCCCTGCCTGAAGCTACTGTTGGTTTGTTACCTTGTGGGGGTGGTACCCAAAACTTGTCTTGGATGGTCGGCGAAGGCTGGGCTAAGCGCCTGATTCTCTGTGGTGAGCGTATCTCATCACAAACTGCACAAAAAATAGGGCTGGTAGAGGAAGTGGTTGATACGGGACAAGCCCTCGGCCGAGCGCTAGAGTTGGCTGATGCCGTAGGTAAACAAAGTCCAACTGCGGTCAGTGCAAGTAAAAACCTTATTCAACAAGCCCGGTCTGGCAACATTGCCACTGCCTACGCAGTCGAAAGGGATGCGTTCGTTGATTTGTTTGATACAGCAGATCAAAGTGAAGGTGTGCAGGCATTTCTGCAAAAGCGGCCGCCAACCTGGACCAATAGTTAAGCTGTGGATACTTCGGTACTTCTAACTGAACATAAGACTGCAGCAGGGGTAATTGGTCAAGCGCAGTTAAACGCGCAAGCGACACTCAACGCGCTGAGTTTAGAGATGATACAAGCGCTGACAACCGCATTAGCACATTGGGCTGGCCGAGACGAGGTGGCTGGGGTGCTGATCACTGCGGCTGGAGACAAGGCGTTTTGTGCTGGCGGTGATATTCAAGCACTGTATCACGCCATGTGTGTAAATCACCAAGCAGGCGAGGTCGTGAATGACTATCCCTATCGCTTTTTTGAAGAAGAATATAGATTAGATTATGCCATCCACACCTTTGCTAAACCCCTTGTTTGTTTAGGGCATGGTTTGGTAATGGGTGGTGGTCTTGGTGTTTTTAGCAGCGCTAAATACCGAATTCTTACCGATCGATCAAGATTGGCGATGCCAGAAATCTCCATCGGTTTATTTCCCGATGCCGGTGCCAGTTGGGCGTTAAGCAACATGCAGAGCCACTACGCATCATTTTTGGCTCTCACCGGTAGCCATATTAATGCCCACGATGGTTTGTTATCCAGGTTGGGTACCCATGTAATCAGCCACTCACAACGCGAAGAATTCGTTGCTCAGTGTCTAACCTTGCCATGGGCGTGTGACGTAGATAGTGATCATGAGATGGTGGTGGGTTGGCTAAGCGAGATTACAGCGCCGCAGCTGCCTCCTAGCGGGTTGGTCGATATACCTGCAAGAGCTGTACACACTGAAGATTTGCACGCGGAAGTGGCCGAAATCTATGCCTTGGCAGGAAGGTCGGATTGGATTGACCGGGGTATTGAGAATCTACGCAGGGGTTGCCCAACCACGGCTGGCATTGTATTAGAACAACTTAGGCGCGTACCTTCGATGAGCTTGGCCGAGTCATTTCGCATGGAGTTGACGCTTGCCACACACTGCATCCAAAACCCTGATTTTCGCGAGGGGGTGAGGGC
>QIGT01000181.1:0-3492 GCA_003230835.1 Gammaproteobacteria bacterium | reverse complement strand
CACTGCTGATCGATAAAGGAAGTACGCCTAAATGGCAGTGGGGTAGCATTGAAGAGTTGGACTGGGATTACGTCCTGGGTCATTTCGAGCAGCCGTGGCCAAAGCATCCACTTGCAGATCTTCAACAAATACATCAATAGGAAACGTCATGGCAACAGTTGGCTTCATTGGCTTGGGTAATATGGGCGGCCCCATGGCCAGCAACTTGATCAGTGCAGGCCATACGGTGAAAGTATTTGACCTCGTGCCTGAGCTTATTCAATCGGTTCCTGGTGCACTAGCAGGTACTAGCGCACTTGATGCGGCGACAGACATCGATGTATTTGTCAGCATGTTACCCGCTGGACACCACGTGCGAGGACTATATCTGGGTGATGGTTCAGAACCAGGATTGTTAGCTCACATGTCAACAGACACGCTGGTGATCGACTGTTCGACTATCGATCCGGCTTCGGCTCAGGCTGTGGCCGCGCAGGCGGTGGAACAAGGGCTAGCGATGCTAGACGCGCCCGTATCTGGAGGCACCGCAGGTGCGCAAGGTGGCACCTTAACTTTTATCGTCGGTGGTGAAGAGCAAGCGCTGCAGCAAGCGCGTCCTATTCTTGAAGCAATGGGGTCTAATATTTTTCATGCCGGTGCTGCAGGTGCTGGTCAGATCGCCAAAATTTGCAACAACATGCTATTGGCTATTCTGATGGCAGGTACCGCCGAAACATTGGCGCTTGGGGTCGACAATGGCCTTGATCCGGGCGTGTTGTCAGAAATTATGAAGGTGAGTTCTGCTGGTAATTGGGCGCTGAATGTATATAACCCTTTTCCGGGTGTAATGCCTAGTGCCCCGGCTTCATCAGGTTACAAAGGCGGTTTCTTAGTGGATTTAATGCGCAAGGACTTGGGGCTAGCTTTACAAACAGCCCAGGCGACACAAAGTGCCATTCCCTTGGGTTCATTGGCGCAAAATTTGTACCAGCTTTTAAGTGAAAACCATGACGCCGGGGGCTTGGATTTTTCAAGCATTCAGTATCTATACAAGCCCGGGTTGAAGAACACTTAAACTAAAATTCCTTTGACCTCTGTCACCTGAGCGACTATTTCTTCGCGTTCAAAATCGTCCATTTCAAGATCGAATCCAACGCGGCCAAAAGATGGCGATTCTGCCCAATTCTTCTGATGTACTGGATGGTCCTCATCGGTATGACACAGAACGTGTGCGACACACACGATATCGACGTAGTCTGCGTTTGCAGAATCGTGATCGGTCTGTTGGTAGTTGCCTGGAACTTCGACGAGTTCGTTAGCAAAATTCCAATGCTTCAATATCATTGTGCCTATGGTTGGGTGTAGGGTTTCTATGACGCGATCTAAAGTTAAACTGTCTTGAATCACATGGTCGTTTTCTTCAACCCATCCCAAAATAGGTAAGACGCCGATGCAATGGGTCAAGCCTGCTAGCGTGGCTTGATCTGCACGCAGTTTAGTGAATTTTTTGGTCAATATTGAACTCCAGGCGGCTACTTCTGTTGAAGCCTTCCAAACTTGCCGCAAACGGGTGTCGACCATCTCGCTGGTTGCCTGGAACATGTTCTGCATGGCTAACCCAGTAACAATGTTAGCGGCGTATTCTACGCCAAGGCGGCTGATGGCTTGCGCTAGATCGTCAATTGATCGTGTGGCGCGAAACATCGGCGAATTTGCAACCCGCACCAGTTGCGTGGACAGTCCAGGATCTTCCCCAACAACCTCCGCTAAGGCGCTTGCAGAAACCAATTCTGAGGAGGCTACATCGCGAACCCGCAGAGCCACCTCTGGGAGTGTAGGTAGGTCGAGCTGATCTTTATCCAAGGCGAGTTGGATATCATCGGAGACGCTTTGAACAAGATCCGACATTAAAGAAACCTCTGATGGAAATACTCATCTGAGTATAGTCAGGATATTAAAAACACAAGGAGATGTAGTGCCTAAAAGGTTAGGGAACCTCTGCTTATACGGGCACGACCGCCAATAATTGACCTTCGGTAGACACCGCGACAACCGTGCCAGCCGGAGACCACTTGCTGCCAACCAACGGTGGCTGGGCGTGCCAGAAATTGCGCTGCAGTTTGCGCTTAAATGTGCCACGAAATTGACTCCGGGCGATGATTTCCTGACCCAGATAACAACCTTTGTTGAAATCGATGGCATCGAAAACCTCAAGGCCGAGGACTTGAGGTAAGAATCGTTCACTGACCGGTTCCTCTAGGAAGACGAATCCACTAGCGACCAGCAATTGCTGACATGTCTGGGACTGATCTTGCGTATCTGAGGTCTCATTATCTGCTGCTGGCGCGAGCCTGATCTTCTTGATGGGGAAAGTAGGCTCGCTTGAACACACTACCTGAACGTCGTAAGACGCGTCGTCGAAAGTACACCCGGAGAACATCAGATAGGGCTTTAAGAATTCACGAACACGACTGGCCAAAGAGGCATGCACGATCAAAGCGATAGCTTGCCCCGGGTCGGGTTGCAAATGATCTTGCAGTTTTAACGCCCAACCGCACGCCACCACTCTGCCTTGTACGTTACACAGTGCCATCGCTTGCAGGGAGTCTACGTTGAGGCCGGCCGTATCGCAGGTCAGATAGCCTTGCAAAAATTCGGCCACTGATTTGCCACACACAACCACTGCACAGGCAGCGGCCCATGACCCGGAAAGAGAGCCCGAAAGAGAACCTGAGATAGAATCTGACACTAACCTTAGTCCTTATCTTCAATCTACAAAGGCTTTAGACTGCCTGAACACAGGCCTAAAATACAATAGGATACACCGCCACGATGCAAGCTGATCCAACCCAACATAAGCACATTTATTGGCGGAGTCGTCGCGGCATGCTTGAACTCGAACTTAAGTTGGTGCCGTTTGTGCGCGACTGCTTTGCGCAACTTTCCGCTCAGGAACAGATCACCTATGAAGCCATACTGGCAGAAGAAGATTGGCAGATTTTTGATTGGCTGCAGCAAAGAGAAGTGCCAGACGATGCGCCTGTTGCAGAACTCATCAATAAGATTGTTCAATACCACGGCTGCCTGTGACCTTTGAGTTTAGAAGATCTGCCTTGCGCTCGATTGTTTTCTATCTATGGCTGGCGTTTATCAGTTTAAACAGCTTTATTTGGCTCGGTCTCATGGGCATGGCTATTTGTTGTGTACTGACTACGCCACTGCTGCGCGAGCACTGGCAACAACGGCGAGCCTGGTTTCGTTACACGCTAGCCGCTGAAGATATTCGCCAATGCTGGGTGTGCGAATTGGCAGTGTGTGTTATCTCCAACAACAGTTACCAGTGGTTGTTCAAAGATGAAATTGAGCCGTTAGTATGGGCTGGGTTGCGTCGATACCTGAAAATGAATATGCCACGTCAACCGCTTGGTTTGAGCATCTCCAGTTGATCGATGCTGCCTGGAAACATGATGGTGTCTTGTGCTTGCGGTAGTAGCTCTGGGTAGTCTAAATTGT
>QIGT01000299.1 GCA_003230835.1 Gammaproteobacteria bacterium | reverse complement strand
CACCCATGGCTTGCAAGTCGGCCTCAAGTTTTACCAGGTATTGACCCCTAGGCGTCAATACCTGGTAACTTTGCACACTGCAAAAACGGCTAAAAGCAAATATATTTCAACGGATTGAGGTTGATTCAGGGCCGACTAGCTAGCCCAGAGCCCATTGATGTGAATTTACTCTCCCAAAGATGTGAACTATGCAATGGTTTGTCTGGTCAGTGCATGCAGCTGATCTGCAGCGGTCTAAGCTTCAATGTGACCAATTAAGTTGGAATTGCTAAGTTGGAGGCCACCCACCGCCTTTTCACACGGATTGCCGTACCCATGCTGCTTATGGCTGCGGTTGTTGCGTGTCTGACTCTAGCTGCCATTTGGATATTGCAGAAAGAGCTAGAGAAAGCTGAATTACTTTCGAAGGCTGAAATTGTGGCGGCAGCGATAGAATCTAACGCAACAAATTTCGGTAGTGCTCAGGAGTTGATGGAGTACGTCCAAGAATTTGGTCTGCAAGCGGCAGGGTTAAAGCAGATCGCACTGATGGATGTTACACACAACGTTGTCATAGCGGCGAGTGTAGATAGTTGGGTTGCGTCTCCATTAAATAGAATTCCTCAGCTTAGAGACGCTCAGGGGCAAACTCGTTGGCGTGGGATTGGCGCTCAGGATTATGGCTTCTCTATTCCTGTGGTGGTACAAAACCTATCCATCGCCGAAGCTTACAGCGCCGACTTGCTGGCACTTATCATTATCGATGGCGCTGAACTAGTAGGTCTTAATCAAAAGATTCTGACCACTCTCTTCATTGTGATGGGAGCAGGGGGTGGTTTGTTGTTTGTTGGCGCGTTTTTGTTAATCAGGCGGCGGGTTCTGCGACCCATACGTGAGATTCTACAAGCTGTACAAACAAGAACGAATGAGCAACCACGACCGAATTTCCCCTACACCTACCCGGATGAAATAGGCAAGTTGGCCGAAGCAATGGATTTGTCCTTCAAGGAAATTGCTGCAACCAACAAACGGGTTCAGGTGATGAGCCGGGCCATAGAAGGCAGTAGTAACGAGGTTTACGTCATAAATGTCGATACCTTGCAAATTGTCAGTGCTAATTTGGCTGCGCAGAAAAATCTTGGCTATGAACTGGCTGAGCTCCTTGCGATGCGCGTACCCGATATTGCGGCAGAAGTGATAGAGCCAGAGTTGACGGAAAAGTTCGCCTCTCAGTTAGCCCACAACAATGAAATTACCCATTGCTACAGCCATCAACGTAAAGATGGCACAACCTATCCGTTCGAGTTTAAGGCGGTTCTGGTAGAAGATGGCCAGCAAAGTGTTTTAATTGTCCTAGGCAACGATGTTAGTTCTCGGCTGCGACAGGAAGAGGCCTTGCGACGTAGTGAAGAACGTATGAAGCTGGCATTGGAAGGGTCAAACGATGGTGTATTTGATTTCAATATTGCGGAATCGCAAATATATATATCAGAGCAGGTGCGCTCTTGGCTTGATATAGATTTGGAAGAGATTAGCCTAGAGCAATTTCTACACTTTGTTCACGCAGACGACCGTGTTCGAGTAGAGAGTGGGTTGCAGACATCGTTTGCGGATGGTAAAGACTTCAACGTTGAATTTCGTGTCCGCTCAAAAAATGAAACTCATCGCTGGATACAAGTTCGTGGGCAAGTACTGTTTGAAGAAGGTGCTCCGGTACGTTTGTCTGGTTTCGCGTCCGACGTAACCCGAAGAAAGGTTGCGGAAAACCTGTTGCAAGGTACGGTGTCGCGACTGGGTGCGGTCTTGGATCACATTGCCGACGGCATTGTCACGCTGAATGAAGGTGGAGAAGTTTGTACTGTTAATCCTGCAGTTCTGCAGATATTCCAAGTAGAGAAGGATGAGCTGGCAGGTACTGCGTTAGATCAAAGGTTAACCTTGAGTGAAGCTGATTCTGCGGCGATTAAGTGGCACGAGATTGCAGATGGACAGGTACGACAGTGCGAGGTTCTACGTGGTGACGGCAAGCTTGTTTCTTTAGAAATAGCAGTGACCCATATGGAGCTTGAATCTGACGAACACTACACAGTGGTGGTTCGAGATATCACAGATCGAAAACGTCATGAAACAGAATTACATTTGGCGATGGAAGAAGCCCAAGCGGCAACCCAAGCGAAGGGAGAATTTTTGGCCACCATGAGCCATGAAATACGTACGCCAATGAATGGTGTTCTAGGCATGACTCAATTGTTGCTCGACATGGGGCTGTCAGATGAACAGCAGGAAACTGCAGAAATTATTTTGTCATCTGGCGAGTCGCTGCTTACCCTCATAAACGACATTCTAGACTACTCAAAAATAGAAGCTGGCAAGCTAGAGCTTGAACTGGTGCCATTTGATATGCGCGGTGCAATAAAAGATGTGATGGATCTGCTGGCCGGCAGCGCGCGGCGCAAGTCGCTAGATCTATATGTAGACTATCCAGACGACGAGCCTTTTGCTTTTAGCGCAGATGTAGGTCGTCTGCGACAAGTGCTAATAAATTTAGTTGGCAACGCCATTAAGTTTACCCAGTCAGGGCATGTCGTGGTGACCATCCGCAAATTAGATGAAGATGATGAGGGTCAACTGCTTCGGCTCGCGGTTGCGGACACCGGAGTAGGAATTCCAGAAAACGTACAGGGAACACTGTTCAATTCTTTTACGCAAGCGGACGCTTCTACGACGAGAAAGTTTGGCGGAACTGGCCTTGGACTAGCCATTTGCAAACAATTGATCGAACTCATGGGCGGCGACATTGGCATTACCTCTACGCAAGGTACAGGCACAGAAATTTGGTTCAAGATTAAGTTAGCCAAGAGTCACGATGTGGTCTGCAAAGAAGAACTACCTATCGATTTGTTGCGTAAAGTGCGTCTGCTAGCAGTTGATGATAATCAAATTGGGGTGGATATTGTAAAAGGCATGGCAGAAAGTTTTGGCATGCAAGTTGTGACAACCAAAGACCCGTTGTTGGTACCTCAACTGATGTACAAAGCGCATGCAGACAATGCAGCATTTGATATCGTTGCCCTCGACTACAATATGCCGGTTGTTGATGGGTTGACCGTGGCGACCAATATTCGGGATGATAAAAATTATGACAAAACAAAAATAGTCTTACTTACCTCGTCAGACTTGAACCCACCCAGCGGCTTGGACGGTTATGCACTTAAGCCACTGATGCGACGTGGGTTTGCTCGTTTGTTGCTAAGAGCACTATACGGCGAGAGCATAAAAATTCACTACACTGGTGAAGTTAGAATGACGCATCAGGTGAGCAATCTCAGAGTTTTACTGGCAGAAGACAATCCGGTCAATCAACGTGTAGCGGTGAAAATGTTGGAGAAATTGGGTTGTCGCGTAGATGTTGCTGGCAACGGGCGTGAAGCCATTGCGATGTGGGAACAGTTTCCCTATTCGATAATTTTTATGGATTGTCAGATGCCTGAGATGGATGGTTTGTCGGCGACTCAAGAGATTCGAGAGCGCGAAGCAGGACTTGTGCGTACCCATACCCCAATCATCGCCATGACTGCAAATGCGATGCCACAGGATCAGGCAGATTGCCTAGCGGCAGGCATGGACGACTATGCGAGTAAGCCTATCAAGCTAAATCTATTAGGAGATTTGGTTGAAAAATGGAGTGGTATGGGGGCATCTCAAATCCACTAGCGTGGTCGTGCCGGTTGAAATGGCCATAGGTTTTGTGCGTCAATATCCAGCTCAAATAGACCTGTGGTGGTAA
>QIGT01000508.1 GCA_003230835.1 Gammaproteobacteria bacterium | reverse complement strand
TCTCTTTCGAGGCGTAGTAAAACGCTTGGGTAGAGCCCACACGTGCTGTCGCGGCAGCCAGGGGCAGTTCGTCTGCATCGGTATTTAGAGCCCAGGCGCCATAGTAGGCATTTGAACGGGCCAAGGTATTCTTCACATACATATCTGCCAACTTGTGTTTGATGGCTTGATAGGAGGCGATAGAACGCCCAAAGGCATAGCGGCCCATGGCGTATTTGATCGCCATCTCCAAACAGGCATCAGAACCACCCAGTTGCTCCCAAGCCATCATCACAGCCGCTCGATCTAATATGCGTTCAAGCCCAGCCCAACCTTCACCTTCGTTACCCAGTAGCTGCGCCGTGGCACCATCAAAAGTGACATTGGCATGATTGCGCGAAGGATCAATGGTTTTAACCGCTTCACAACTTACACCGCTCTGATCCATGTCGACCAAATACATCGATGCTCCATCACCGCCAACACTGCTGGCCACAACGATCATCATGTCTGCGATTTGTGCATCGGCAACCACCACCTTACTACCGGAAATTTTGCCGTCAGTAACACTAACTGCCAAGCCTGCTGCTGAAGTTTGTCCTGCGCCTTCTGCGTAAGCCAACGTGCCAATGCACTCACCCGCGGCTAGTTTCGGTAACCATGTTTCTTTTTGTTGTTGGCTACCGGCCGCAAGTATGGCCTCAGTCGCTAGATAGACTGAAGACGAAAACGGTATCGGTGCACAAGCGCGCCCCAGCTCTTCTGCAATCACCACCAGCTCAAGGTACGACAACCCAAGCCCACCAAATTCTTCAGGTATGACGGTTGCCGTCCAACCCATCTCGGCTATCTTTTTCCACAAGTCTTCGGCATACAACTCATCACCGTCTAAGACACGTCGAACTACTTCCGGCGGACAGTTATCATTCAAAAATCCACGTGCTTGATCACGTACTAAATTCTGGTCTTCCCCAAACTCGAAGTTCATCACTTCCCCATTATTTTCCCTTTGAACCTTAGATTGTGCACAGATTGCAGCGAAAGTGCTAACTCCGCTGTCATATTCTCCCAGCAGGTTGCCACACTCAGTCCCTAAGTAGAGTCAGGGGTAAAACATAGACATACTTGTTCTCGCCTCGCGGTCTCTTCCGTGCCACCATAGTTGGTCAATAGGTGAGCCTTTGGACGATTATGCCTGCCGCTATTTATGGCCATCAAGACACCACGTTTCAATCTTGTGGTGGTGAAGCGGGTATACGTGCGCTGGTACATGACTTCTACAACATGATGTCTGGCGACCCTGCATACGCTCGTATTTGGTCCTGGCATACCAAAGAAAGAAGGGTTACCGAAGACAAGCTTGCCTGCTTTTTATGCGGTTGGATGGGTGGTCCTCGGCTCTACCAAGAAAAATACGGGCGCATCAGTATTCCCAGTTCTCACCAGCACCTTAGTGTGACCGAACAAGAGCGTGATATGTGGTTGAGTTGCATGGCCAGCGCACTCGCGTTGCAAGACTATCCCGAAGATTTGGTGAGTTATTTGCTAGTGGAACTAGCCAAGCCTGCAGAAGCGATTCGCAGGACATCTCAAGAACAGAAGGTACCCTAGCTCTTGGCCGCCATCAGCCCACCCGCCGAAAGAAACAAGCAGCCCATACTTGAGGTTTTAACCACCAGGCTGAAGCCTGATCAACACGTGCTAGAACTGGCCTGTGGCACCCTTCAACATGCCCTACATTTTACCGCCAACTTACCCAACCTACGCTGGCAACCCACTGATCTTTCTATAGAAACAGTCGAGGCAGGACAGAATTTACTGGCATCAGGAACAGCGAAAATATCTGCAAACCTCCGCGCGCCCATACCACTCGATGTGCTTAACTTTCCTTGGGCAGTACCCGCTTTTGATAATGTATTTGATAGCGTATATGCAGCGAATTTATTGCATATCAGCCCCATCGAGGTGGTTTCAGGCGTCTTTAAGGGCGCCTCATTAGGCCAAGCCCGAAGTATATTTATTTACGGTCCGTTCTTTCTGCAGGGGCAAAATACCGCGCAAAGTAATCTAGATTTCGACGCAAGTCTGCGTGGGCGCAACCCGGCGTGGGGTATTCGACAACTCAAATATGTTGAGCAACAGGCGCAAGCCCAAGGGTATACATTGACAGAAACAGTGCCCATGCCTGCCAACAACTTGTTCCTAGAATTTACCTTACAGTAGCCTAACCAAGATCTATGTGATGGCGGCCACTTATCCTAACTTTTTCATAACGTCGCCAAACAGCACTTCGTCACTGGCGAGCTCTTTGCTTTGCGCCAGCGGCTTCGACACCCAGGTTTCATTGATCAAATCTCGCCACGAAATATTATTGTTGGTTCCGTTGCCGCCCCAAGACCCACAACCTAGAGAAAAAGTCTGACGCATTCCATTCCACAAATTCCCACTATTGGAAGCGGCTTGGGGTTGGTTAACCATGACCCGCGAAGTCTTCGTTGCGTAGGCCAGCTTCATGATATTTTCATCGCTGTTTGAATAAATTCCGCAAGAATGGCCCTGGCCTTGATAAGACTGGATATTGTTGGTCAGCTCAATAGCATGATCGATGTCTCGCGCTCTATACACGGTCATAACAACAGATAGCTTTTCGCCGGAAAACGGAAACTGTGCACCCCAGCCTTTTTCAGCGACCATCAGAAACTGCGTGCCACTAGGTAAATCGAAACCGGCCATAGCGGCTATTTTTGATGCAGGCTGAGCAACAATCGCCGTATTCAAGTGACCTTCATCATCCCAAAGGGTTGTTTGCAGTTCTGCCTTTTCATCCGCTGTGACCAAATAGCCACCTTGGTCTTTAAGCTTTTGGAGCATGTCATCGTATATTTTGTCCACCAACAGAACTGAATTATCTGCTGAGCATGAAGCCGCCAAATCTAAGGTTTTCGACATTCTAATTTTTTCAGCCGCATCGTCTAGATCTGCAGTTTCATCCACGGTAATGACAGCATTACCCACACCCACACCGAGGGCTGGCGTACCGCTAGAATAGGCAGCCGTCACCATGGCACCGCCACCTGTCGCTAGAACGCGGTCACATTGTTTCATCAGTTCATTGGTGGTGTCTAAGCTGGGCACTTCAATGGCGATAACAAGATCTGCAGGTGCGCCCATTTTTTCTAATGCTGCACGCATGTAGTCACAAATTTTCTTGTTGGTGAGCTTTGCCCGAGGATGGGGTGCGATGATGATTGAATTGCGCCCCTTGATCGCATGAATGGCTTTAATCACCGGCGTTGCTTCAGGGTTGGTCGAGGGGGCAAGCGCACCAATGACACCCATGGGCTTGGCTATCTTTACTAATGCCCGCTCGCTGTCTTCTTCCAGCACACCGACCGACTTGTCATCAATAATGTCCATCAACGTGGCGCGAGTTTTTCGTTGAATTTTTAGATATTTTCCATCGTAGTTGCCTAACTGAGTTTCATCCACGGCAAATTGTGCAATTTCTTCCGCGATACCTGGCTTAGCAACAGACCAGACCATGGCTCTGATCAATGCATCTACCTGGGCTTGGTCATAGCCCTCAATCTGTTGTTGGGCGATGCGCGAGCGTTCGATGAGTCCTCGAACTTCTTCCTCTGGGCTAATTTGTGAGGTCACTTTCTGTTCCACCATAGCGTTTGCTCCTGGAAAATTTCAGTAGAAATTTTACACCAACGACTAGGGAACCTCTGAATAATTATCGTTTTCTCAGAGCTTCTCGCGGGTGATATCGAGTATATCGGCAAGGTGCGCAACGCCGTGGTGGTAAGCGCGAGAAGCTCCCGAAGGGCGTGACCTGCGGGGCTTCTGGCTGAGTTTACGATAATTATTCAGAGGTTCCCTCGGCGATTGACTATGTTACTCGCGAAGCCACTCGGCAACGTACTTCAGGGCCTCACGGCCTGCGCCTATCGCACCACCAAAGGAACAAAACCCATGAATGGTAGACTCGTACTCTCGAATCACCACCTGATTGCCCGCAATCTCTAATCGTCGAGCATATTCTCTGCCCTCATCGCGTAATAAGTCATGCCCAGCGGTGATCACTAGCGTCTTTGGCAGCCTGGTCAAGTCTCGTGCATGCAGTGG
>QIGT01000415.1 GCA_003230835.1 Gammaproteobacteria bacterium | reverse complement strand
AGACTCCCCTAACGTTTTTTATTGTTCATCATTTTCAAAATCACTTTCGCCAGGCCTACGTATTGGCTGGGTGGTTGCACCAAAAATACAAGGCCGGCTCGAATACGAAAAGTTTGTAACCAATTGTGCAACCCCTACCTCAAACCAGCTCGCAACTGCGGAACTGTTAGCTAAAGGACGTTATGACAATCATCTTAAGGGAATGCGTATAGCACTCTGCCAAGCCATGAGCAAGCTGGCTAACCGCGTACATCAACACTTCCCACACAACACCAAGGTGACTCGACCAAGCGGTGGATTGGCACTGTGGGTAGAACTGGATAAATCTATTTCTGCAACAGATCTTGCAGATATTGCACTGGCAAAAGGTATTAGCCTAGCACCTGGACCTATTTTTTCTTCAACAGGCCAGTTCAAACATTATATTCGCTTAACCTGTGCGGTTGCATGGAAAGAGCCAGTGGAGGAGGCAATAAAACTACTCGGCACCCTGGTGAAAAAACAATTGCGAACCAAATAGAGGGGTCCTAACTACGCTCCAAACAACGCAATACCTCTGCTTGATACATTTTGCCTCTCTCGTTCACTAAATCCAGAACGTGCAATGAAGTCGGCACAAAGGCAAATCCAATTTTCTGTTGCGGATGCCACTGAAAAATAGAGCCGCCAAGGCCCATCCAACCGTAAAAACCTTCTCTACCCTGGCTCGCAGCTCGCTCCAATTTAGTTGAACCGGCTGTGACGGCAGAGAAAAGCGCGACGCCGCCTTGAGTAAAAGTAGTGCGCAGCCCCATGTTTGCCTTGACCGGGTCTTTATGCATCGCCTTCCAGGCAACTTCACTTAAAATTTCCGACCCAGCCCACACCCCACGCATTGCCATCACCGCTGCGACTTTGGCCAACCCTCGGGCAGAGCAATGAGCATTTGCCGAAGGTGTTTCACCCATGGCAACCCCAGGCGTATTAAAAAATTCTATGTCTTTCATGCCTACAAACGGAGCTGGCGCGTTGGCGCTTGTACTGCTGCGCAGGGCTGGAATCATCCGGACCAATTTTCCAGTGATTTGAAAAATATTGTCTTTCACCCTTCGCCCCAACACCCTAGGCTTTAAGCTCTCCCGCAAATGAAACCCTATGCCTATGGGCGATACTTTCGCCACACGGTTCAATTCTTCTTGTTCCACTCCGATGACAACGTCCGCACTCAAAGGGCCATAAATGTCATCGCGTAGGAACTCACCAATGGTGCGACCATGCGGATCCACGCGGCGGAACACTTCGTTAACGATCCAACCTCTTGTCACCGCATGATATTCTCTTACTTTGCCTTCGCCCTTTCGAAATTTTTGTGTCTGGCGCTCGATAATGTTGCCAATTTTGTTTTGCTTAATGTGATGCCTGAGTAAGTTTTGTGGGTCGAGTGAAACATCAAACGCGGCGAGCCCAGCCTCGTGACGCATCAGTTGGGCAACCGTCAACTGCTGTTTCCCGTGAGCGCCAAATTCTGGCCAGTAGTCGGTTATTTTTGCATCGTAATTGAGCAACCCTTTGGCGACCAGGGTTGCCATAGCGATGGCTTCAAGGCTTTTGCCGCTACTGAAAATATTCACTAACGAATCTCCAGTAAAGTCAGACTCGCTGGTTACACTGGCCCACAAATCAACAACTTTCTCTTCACCTACGTAAACACACAACTGTGCATGTTCCTCTGCTAGGTTTTTCATATTGTGTTCGAACAGTTGTTTTACTGATTCAAACCCCGGCGCCACTGTGCCTTCTATGCGAAATTCTTCTGCAACTTTACTTGCCACTGTTGTCCCCAGTCGTTGTACCATAGATCATCTCGATTCTACCGAACAAGCACACCTACAGCACGCTGAACTTATGGCCATAAAAACACGACCAAAGAGCCTTGCCGAGATGCATGAGCGAACCCAGCCTCTATTCTCCTCTGAGGGATACCAACAGGGTCTTGCCTTTCAACTGCGCGCCACTGACATTGTGATTGCCCCCTACAGCAAAAGTGGTACAACCTGGGCCCAGCAAATCGTCCATACCTTGCGTACACGCGGTGATATGGATTTTGACGATATCTCCCGCGTCATACCTTGGATTGAGGCCAACGGGAGCTTAGGCTTGGATCTCAATGCCGAACAAAGAGCCGAACCTCGCGCCTTTAAAAGTCATCTCGGTTGGGATTTAGTGCCCAAGGGTGGGCGATATATCAATATCGTCAGAGATCCGGGTGATGTGGTGGTTTCGTTGTTCAAATTCCAAGAGGGCTGGTTTTTGGAACCAGGATCCGTGCCGATAGATGAGTTTGCGTGTGCTAATTTCCTGCAATCAAAAAATTATTTTAAACATCTACGCTCATGGTGGCCGCGCCGAAATGATGCCGATGTGTTGTTCCTAGCCTATGAAAAAATGCTTAAGCAGCCGACGCACACTATCCAACGCATCGCCGATTTTATTGGCATAGAATTAGATGATGATCTTCTACAAATCACCCAAGACCATTCATCGCTCCAATTCATGTTGCACCACAAAGATCGGTTTGATGACGCTATGATCAGAAAAGTCAGCGAAGACGTTTGCCATTTGCCCCCTGGCAGCGACAGTGCCAAGGTACGTGAAGGTAAGGCTGGATCGAAGGTCATGTTAAGTGCCGCTACGCTGAGTAAGATGGACCGCGTGTGGCAGGAAGAAATCACTGACCATCTCGGGTACAAAGATTACGCCAGTCTTATCGAAGACTTGGTCTAAGTATTGATTTTTTTCAAGCCCACTGTACTCGACACCAGCCCATCATCTTTATAAGATTGCAGCCTTCCTATCTCATACTTTAAAGAGGAGCTTCCCATGAGTGCCGTTCGAATCATGCTTCAAATTGTAGGCATCCTCGCACTGATTTTGGGTGTCACTATCATTACTCTCAAAACAACTCACCAAGATGCAGACGGTCCCTCGATTTTGTTTCCTGGTGGGGAACTGGTATCTGGCGAGCTGCATAGTGGAGTGGATCCTAACTGGAGTTTTACTGATGACATCAGTGTCATTGAGCTGCAACTGGATAATCCACTAAGTTCCCGACGCATTTTCATCATGGAAAGTGACGGCAAGGTCTATGTCCCATCGGGTTATATGCGTTCAGCCTTGGGGAAAATTTGGAAAGATTGGGCGTTTCAAGCCGACCTGGGTGACGGTCTCGCTGTTGCACGCATCGAGGGTGTTAGGTACGAACGACAATTGCTGCGAATCAAACAAGGATCTGTACTAGACGGCATTGTCGCCAAGATGGTATCAAAGTACGGTCCCGGCGCCACCCGCGCAGCCGTTGAAGCGGGTGATATATGGATATTTGAAATGGCACCAAGGGGAATATAAACCAATGAACATGAAAAACTATTTAATCTTGTGTGCTGCCATCACGGTAGTTGTTGTGATCGCCTTACTCTACATCCCCGGAGTTGCTGACACTGTTGAGGGGATTATGTTGACGTTCTTAGCGAGCAACGCTGCCTAGTTACATTCTCTCTAACTACAACGGAGCCTGCTGTGCCGCACGGAACACACGCAAGAAATTACCCCCCCAGATTTGCTCAACCTCCTGGGGGCTATAGCCTCGTTCAAGCAGACCGACGGTAATGTTCAACGCTTCGCTGGCATCTTTAAACCCTTCAATGCCACTGCCGTGGTTAAAATCATTTCCGATACCGACATGCTCGACACCAATACGGTCAACGACGTAGTCGATGTGATTCAACATTTCTTCCACGCTACCAGGGCCTAAC
>QIGT01000398.1 GCA_003230835.1 Gammaproteobacteria bacterium | reverse complement strand
GATGCATACGACGTAAATTTGGAGGATTATCATTAGTGAAAATGTACAACCCACCCCATCCCGGCGAAGTGCTCAAAGAACTTTGCATTGAGCCCTTGGAGCTTACTGTTACCAGTGCAGCAAAAGCTCTGGGCGTGAGCCGTAAAACGCTGTCATCCATTCTAAACGGCCGCGCAGGTATTAGTCCTGAAATGGCCATACGTTTATCAAAGGCATTCAGCACATCAGCAGAGAGCTGGCTAAACCAACAGATGCAGTACGACCTCTTTGAGGCGGAACAAACGCTCGGCAATGTCAAAGTCAAACGACTATCCGCCGCCTAAAGCAAAGATTAGTGTTATCGCTAGCGCTGGACGCTAATCCAAGATTCGGATGTACCATTAGCAACACAAATTGCGTGACCAAGTAATGCGCGCTCTGTTCCGGGCTCAGTCGCAACTTAACAAGTGGCACCACTATGCGTCCGCCTCCGGCAGCCGCGGGACTGCCCTCCCGTTCGCTACGCTCACTCTGCGCAGCCCGTGTGCCAGGTGTTATGTGTCTTGTGGGTAACTAGAGCGTGACAAATTGCGTTGCCGAACGAAGGCTGTTTTTCTCACCAAAAGGTGTGGATGAACGCAGCGAGCTAATTGTTCAAATACATCAACCATATCTGGTTACACAAGAAATGGTCAGCTTTCGAGTTGCTGAGAATACTGGAGGATGTCGAGTCGTTATTGTCGGTTTCCCTGAGAATTTCGAAGAGGTAACTTACGGAGCAGACACATTACAAGCATTGCAGCTAGCAGCTGATGTAGAGCCACTATTAAAGAGACTAAGCAAAAACTATGATCTGTTCTTCCCAACTGGTGAGCCGTACTTTGAGTAATCAGCAATCAACACATAACCAGCGTGAGCAAGCGACGTTTGACCCGCCGGTCAATTCGCTGCCGCAAATCGCCCAGCGCCTCAAACGCGCCTGTCACGGGCGTTATGCCTCAGTGAGACATTGCCCGTTGACCATTTAGGTCGAATGATTGATTCTAAAACCCTGCCAAATAGTTTGAGCTGGTTAAATGACCGAATATCAACAACTTAGCATTCCTGAAAGAATCCAACTCGTCGAAGATATCTGGGACAGCATCGCTATGGATTGTAAAGAAATACCCGTTTCCGAGGCGCAGAAAATTGAGCTAGATAAGCGCCTGAATCGTATAACCGCCGAAGGATCTGACGACGTAGATGCAAGGAAATTCCTGTCCGAGCTCAAATCCAATCTGTGACAATTCTTCTCCAACGAGAAGCAAAGAACGACCTTGAGGATGCAACTTTCTGGTACGAAGACCAAATCCCAGGGTTAGGAAAAGAATTCATTGGCGATGTTATCGCCACATTTGATCGAATCGAGGAGAATCCAGAATCTTTCCCAGTTGTCTATAAACAACTTCGGCGCGCTTTGGTCCATCGTTTCCCGTTTTGTGTTTTCTTTGCAGTAGACGACGATCGAATCCTCGTTGTCGCTGTACTTCATGGAAGTAGAGACCCCAACCGGTGGCAATCGCGTGTCTAGCACTCTGAATCAAGATTTGCAGCCGACGCCTAATAGAGTGTTGGAGCTGACGGCCCACCAGTCACTTTGTTTGCAATACGGGGCCTATGGCCCCTACTTCGCTCCGCTCGGGCAAACACGTGCCTGGCTTATCGGCCGCAGCTCAACACGGTGTTAATCGCTGAGCGGTTGGGATCGTGATGTTCCAAATTGTTGGTGGGCAATTCCTCGCAGCGCCCGTTTCTTCGATAGCCCCGACAGTTTCGCCCTCAGTTGCCTATTCGCGACCAATCAACTTCCACAGGCCGGGCAACAGTTTTCTGCAAGTCCACAGCGAAGTTCAGCATTGTCGCCGGAGCTGGACGTCAATCCGAGATTTGGGGATACCCGTTGCACCGCAATGATTTCGACTAGGTGGTGCATCCTTTGATCCGGGCTCAGTCGCAGCTTAACAATCTGCTCAAACGGATCGACCTACCCTTCACGCCTTTTGCGTTCGAGACTGTGAAAGTATTCCATCCATAAAAATGAGATGATAACCCCATAGAAAACAACCTCACTAAAAAATGTCATCACGCCGTTATCAACCCAGCCTAAATCGTCATCAAGACATGTTACTCCCACCGCGAGTGGATGAATATGTCAGTCAAAACAATACCGTTCGAGCTATAGACGCCTATGTGAACACGCTTGACCTGGAAGACTTAGGGTTTACACATAGCCAGGGTGGTCTGTCTTCGGGGCAACCGCCTTTTGATCCCCACGCCTTATTAAAACTCTATTTGTACGGCTATCTGCAAAGCCTTCGCAGCAGTCGCAAACTGGAACGAGAAAGCCGGCGTAATTTAGAAGCGATCTGGTTGGTAGAAGGGCTTAGACCGAGTTACAAAACCATAGCGGATTTTCGTAAATACAATTGCGCAGCCCTCATTGCTGCCAACCGAGACTTTCTGCTGCTGTGCAAAGAACTGGCCTTGTTTGGTGCAGAGCAGGTGGCCGTTGACGGCAGTTACTTCAAAGCTGATGCGAGCAAGGCCAGCATTTATACGCAAGCGAAGCTGGATAAACAACTTGAGGCTTTGGAAAAGAAAATCAAGGGGTATCAACAAGCGCTCAACGATCAAGACGCTGAAGATGATCAGGCGGGCAAGGGCTCGCTCACCGAAGACGAGTCGTTAGCAGAAAAACTTCAATTATTGGAAAAGAGACAAGCCGAGAAAAAAGCCCTGAAAGACCAACTGCAGGCGGGAGAAGAAAAACAGATTTCAACCGTAGACCCAAATGCGCGCTTGCTGCGCAAACGCGGCCACAGCACGCCGGGTTATAACGTACAAATTGCCGTGGATAGCCAGCACTCATTGATTGTTGCTCACGATGTGGTTCAAGACGGCAATGACAGCCATCAATTAGCCTCTATGCTGGCAAAGGCACAAGACGTATTAGTTTCTGAAACCCTGGAGGGTGTTGCCGATTCAGGCTATCACAATGGCACGGAAATAAAGGCCTGTGAAGACCAGGGTATCCGTGTCTATGTTGCGGCCAAAAAGCCCACCACAAAGGCGAGTAAACAGGGTCGGTATGGCCAACGGGATTTTTCCTACGACGCTGAACAGGATCACTATCTCTGTCCGCAAGGCAATCGGCTGTTGCCGAATAGAAACCCGCAAAAGATAGCGGGAAAGGCGATGATTCGGTACCGCATCAGTGCCACGATCTGTAATGCCTGCCCTGTGAGGAAGCAATCCCTGCCGGACAAAACCCAAAACAAACAGATCATGCGATGGGAACATCAAGCACTCGTTGACAAGCACGATGAGCGGATGCAACACAATCCACAAAAAATGCGTCAGCGCAGTGCCTTGGTTGAACATCCATTCGGCACGCTCAAACACCGGGCGGGTATCCATCATTTTCTAATGCGGGGACTGGATAAATGCGCGGGTGAATTTGGCTTAATGGTTTTAGCGTATAACTTTACTCGGGTGATGACGTTACTTGGCGCCGATTTTTTCCGGGATTATTGCGCCCGAAAATCAGAAAGCCGTCAAAGAAAGGTCAAATACGCCTAAAAACATAGGGGAATAGCCTCTCAACTTAGTAAAAGAGCCGCTGATAGAAGCATTTTCGAAATAATACGTTCGACTGATAGTTAAGAAGCGTCTCAAGGTAACAATGGATGAATACTTTCACAGTCTCGTTCGCAAAAGCCGCGCCGACCACGGTCGCCCGTTTAGCAGGGTGTTAAATGCTCGGCGATTGGAATCGCAAGATCCGAAATTCCGGTGGGCAGGCCATCGCTACATCGAGCCT
>QIGT01000501.1 GCA_003230835.1 Gammaproteobacteria bacterium | reverse complement strand
TGGGGCGGTTCAGGGTGATGGTGGTGACGGTGTCATTTCGTTCGACGATAAGCTTGTTATATGCAGGCATGATGCTTTCCTGAAGATGCAGCAATGTGGTCTGGTAATGCAAGTTATCCTAGTTAATACGGTCTGTTAATGCAAGTGCCTATCAAGAAGATAAGCGGGATCTATTTGTGCATGGGTTAGGAGTCTATGTTTGGACGAGAAGCCACATCTTGTAAACGCACAGGGTTGAGGCACGAAACACATTGCAGGGTTACCTCCAGATCTTGCCCACAATTTGTATGATAGAAGTGTAATGGATCTGCAACGCCGAGACTTTGTATCGCCCATTGACGCATACTCAACGGCACACGATAAAAATCCAACCCCCGCGCCGTTAGGCGATAATCGCGACGTCCGGTATTAGGGTTTTGTGTCAAGGTGAGAACGTCGAGATTGGTTAATCGCAGCAAGCGATTGGATAAAATGTTCGGCGCGATACCTAAACGTCTTTGCAACATGTCGAAGTGTCGAAGGCCGAAAAATGCTTCTTGAATAATCAACACACTCCATCTGTCACCGATCACGGAAAGGCAACGTGCGATCGGGCAAATTCCTACCTTTTCCAGTGGTTCGTTGCCAGACGCTCGGGTATTAGATTGTGAAGGAGGACGTTTTACATCGGCGCTGGGCCTTTCTGCATAGACATTGCGTGCCCCGACAATACCGTCGCAGGTAGTGCAGATGAGTTCGGTTCGTAAAGTCGATTCACATGAGGTGTGGTATACATCGAGCTGAGAATTTTCATTCGGTTTGAGCAGCCATCGCTCTCCCCACTCCTTCATACTCAACAGTACCGGTAAGTAGTTCAGCGCTATCTGCGTCGGCACGTAGAACCGATTCTTATTAGGTGGTTCTAGCTTGTGCTCGAGAAGGCCAGCACCTGTAAGCGTGCTTAAACGTTTGGTCAGTGTCGCACGATTGAGACCTAGAGATTGTCTGAATTCGACAAATCGTCGCTGCTTGTGAAGCACTGCATCTCTAAGAATCAGCACTGACCAAGGGTCACCAATGATGCCAGCTGCAGTGTGTACGGGTGTGGAATTTGCGGACAGTTTGCGCCTAGATTTCTTCGCTGCAGCTCGATTATTCATTCAAAGTGACCACTACTTTGCCTACCACTTGGCGATCTTCGAGTTCAGACATCGCGCAAGCCGTGTCTTGCAGCGGATAATGTTTATAGATTCTAGGACGGATCTTGCGGTCTTCTACCCACGTAAATATTTCAGCTAAATTTGCTCTAAACGTATCAACTTCACGCACAACGTGCGCACCGAAATTTACCCCTACAGCGGAGGCACCCTTGAGTAACAAACGGTTATTTGGAAGAGCAGGGATGGCGCCGCCCGCGAATCCAACGATCAGTATTCGTCCGTTCCATGCTACACATCGCACTGCAGCTGAGCCTGCATCTGCGCCCACGCAATCGAGGATAGCGTCACATCCGCGACCTGCAGTGATGCGTTTTACCTCGGTGACAAGATCGGTGTCGGTATAGTTGATGAGTGTTTGTGCTCCATCGGTGCGTGCTTTCTCCAATTTGGCTGAATCTCCAGCAACAGCAATGACGTTTGCCCCCATGTGATGGCCCAACTGTACTGCCGCCAGACCCACCCCTCCGCCCGCGCCAAGTACCAGAAGAGTTTCGTTGGGTGTCAATTTTCCTCTCTGACGAAGCGCGTACAGTGCTGTCCCATACGCGGTGGGTAAGGTCGCTGCAACATCGAATGGGATGGCTTTTGGAATGGGCAGTACCTGTGATGCCTTGACGAGCGTTTTTTCAGCAAGTGCGCCCCAACTGCCAACAACCATCACTCGATCGCCGGCGGCCATACCATGTACATCGTTGGCAACTTGTTCAATTACACCAGAAAAATCGGTACCTGGAATGAAGGGGAGTTTAGGTTTTTCCTGATACTTACCCTGTACCAGCAGCAGGTCTCGATAGTTTATGGCAACGGCGTAAACTTTGATGACAACGTGTTTGGCTTGAACGGTAGGCTCAGGTAGTTCATCGACAGTCAACTTGTTAAACGAACCGAGTTGGTGGCAACGAATCGCTCGAATGGTCATTTTGTCAGTCTCGTTTCTATCAGCCGTGATCCTATGAAAGAGCTACTTGCATTACAAGACTGTTTTTCGAGCCTTGAGGCTGACTACTTCGATGCAAGTTGTGCTGAGTCTGGGTCGTTCACTGCATAAATTTCTTCAATTATCTAGCTCATATCGTTCTTGAAAACAAGAATCAGCAGGTCTTCCTTGGGTTTTGCTTAAAAAGCTTCAACGCGCCGGGCTGAGGCGAACCTCAGGCGCAAGAACGGGGATTGTCACGTTGATACAACGCTTTGGCAGTGCACTCACACTGAAGAACCCTGGTTCATCCGTACAGGCACTGTCACGAAACCATTTACGTTGAGCGCGACGGTTTTTCCTTGAACGCGGCAGTCGCCTGCCAGCCGCACCAGCGCGACCGGCTTGAGCACCTTTGTCGATAGGTCACCCGGCCGACCATGTGTCGCCAACGACTGTCTACCCACGCGGACGGAAAGATCATCTATGAACTCAAACAGCCGTTGCAGGATGGCACCACCCACGTTGTGTTCACACCTCAGGACTTCATCGCCAGGCTGGCGGCTTTGGTACCGAGACCCAGAGTCAACCTGACCCGCTATCATGGGGTCTTTGCACCCAACTCGCCCTTGCGTAAAGCGATTGTGCCTGGCGCATCTCAAGCAACGAGCGCCGCCGTTGGCAGCGTCCCGGCGAATGCCACTACAAACCCCTCAGATTGATCTCTTGGGTGCTTCCTGACAGCTTAGCTTAATGGCTAAGAAGGGTGCGCCCTGCGGAACCTGTCAACGACTTTGAGACGGCCGGTTCAATAAATTAGTATCGATTCCTTCGGTTTTTCAGTGGTCGGCGTTGCCGTATTCTCCTGCGGTGGGTTGATGTAGGTGGCTGCCGGTAGCTGTGGGCGTTTCGGCAAACCGCTAGGAAAACGTTCGGGATGGCGAGCATAAGCCGCCAACATCGCGGCGTGGCGCGCCTGCAAGAGGGTCTCTGCGCGGCCAAAATACACGTCGGCTGGCATCAGAAACGCAATGCCACTGAGCCGATGCTCGTTGTTGTACCAGTGGAAGAACGACCGCGCCCACGTTAGAGCGTCCTGTTGGGCCACGAACGCGCCTGGGTAGCTGGGATGGTATTTGGCGGTCTTGAACTGCGATTCCCAGAATGGATTGTCGTTGCTGGTATGCGGTCTTTTGCTGAGCAGAATTGATGGCAAAGCGCAGATCATATCCTTAACGACCGGGCTGACTTCGCGCCTGGGCAAGGCGTTTATGAACGGCGAAATTGATATTCGAATTCGGCGGATGTAATGGCAGCGGTAAAGGGTTTGGAATTGCACCCCATCATTCGCGACCCGTTTGCCTTTGTGTATTCTCGCAAAATGCTCGACTGCGATACAGCAGATGTCAATCAGTTGCTGGCGAACTATCCGTTCATCCGTTACAACCGGCAGTCCGATTTAGGCAACAGTACAAGTATCATACTGCGCCGTTTCCTCCACGACGTTCGCGATCGATTTGAATTCGATAGCACTCAAACTCTGATGGACTTTGTGCAGGCGGGAGAAGGCTGGTCGCTGGTGACCGGGTTGTGTTTGCTGCAACATCCTGAACTGCTGGAGGGTGTAGCGCGCGTTGCAATTGCTTCTCTACTACCGCCAGTACCAAGCGTCGAACACTAAGGTTTCAGTCTGTTTGGCCTTACTGCGTGCGCTCGCGGGGTACCACGC
>QIGT01000016.1 GCA_003230835.1 Gammaproteobacteria bacterium | reverse complement strand
GTTCGTTCCCAGCCGCCTTTCCACTTGTCTTGATTTTCCCAGTCGTTGGGGTACCCGACACCCGGTTTGGACTCGACGTTGTTAAACCAGGCGTATTCCATCCCCTCCCTTGAAGTCCATATATTTTTGCAGGTAATCGAGCAAGTGTGGCAGCCTATACACTTATCGAGATTGAGCACCATGCCTATTTGAGATCTTATTTTCATTGTCTGTTTCCTCTAAACATCTTGCGGCAATGCTTGCGGCAAGTCGTCACTGTTGGACCCTTGCAGCCAGTCAACCTTTGCCATCTTGCGAACCACAACCATTTCATCTCTATTGCACCCAACAGTGCCGTAGTAGTTAAATCCCCAGGACTGTTGTGCATAACCACCAATCATATGGGTCGGCTTCATGACGACGCGCGTGACCGAATTGTGGTGCCCGCCTCGAGTACCCGTCAAAACTGATCCAGGCGTATTCACAATTCGTTCTTGTGCGTGATACATCATCACCATGCCGGGTTTAACACGCTGACTAACAACAGCGCGACAAGCGATTGCGCCGTTGGCGTTAAACACGTCAATCCAGTCATTGTCTTCAATATCCACCTGTTGGGCATCTTTTTCACTTATCCAAACTATGGGGCCACCCCTAGATAACGTCAGCATCAAAAGATTGTCTGAGTAGGTACTGTGGATACCCCATTTTTGGTGCGGCGTGATAAAGTTGAGGACTATCTCTTTGTTACCGTTAGGCTGATGGCCTTGCATGAATTCGACTGCGCGGGTTTTTATAGGCGGGCGATAGCCGACTAGTTGTTCGCCAAATGCCTGCATCCACGTATGATCTTGATAAAACTGTTGTCTTCCTGTGATTGTGCGCCAGGGGATCAGTTCATGTATGTTGGTATACCCTGCGGTATAGCTTACGTGTTCGCTCTCAAGGCCAGACCACGTCGGAGACGAAATGATTTTTCGCGGTTGCGCTTGAACATCACGAAACCTAATTTTTTCATCTTGTTTTGATAGAGCTAAATGCGCATGTTCGCGACCTGTTACTTTACTGAGGGCGTTCCAGGCTTTCACTGCTACGTTGCCATTCGTTTCTGGCGCTAATGTCAGAATGATTTCTGCTGCGTCGATGGCTGTTTCGATTTTTGGTCGCTGCAGGCTTATGCCTTGCTCCTGAACGGTATTGTTTAGCTGACCTAACAGTTCAATCTCTTCATCAGTGTTCCAACCAATACCCTTTCCGCCGTTACCAAACTTTTCTAGAGCCGGCCCCAAGGATGTAAATTTAAGGTAAATATTGGGGTAATCTCGCTCGACAACAACTATGTTGGGCGCGGTTTTCCCGGGCACCAAATCGCACTCCCCTTTGCTCCAATCTTGTACATCAAAAGGCTGGGCCATCTCGCCAGGCGTGTCGTGCAGCATAGGCACGGTAACAATATCTTTTTCTATACCCAGGTTTTCTTTGGCGATCTCAGAGAATTTTTTAGCAATACCTTTATAAATGTCCCAATCCGACCTCGCCTCCCAGGCTGGATCCGTGGCTTTAGACAAAGGGTGTATAAAAGGATGCATGTCAGATGTGTTTAGATCGTCTTTTTCATACCAACACGCGGTCGGTAAGACGATGTCAGAATACAAACAAGTAGATGACATTCTAAAATCTAATGTCACCACTAGGTCCAATTTGCCTTCAGCACCCTCATCTACCCAGTCGACTTCTTCAGGTATCATTCCACCAGTGACACCATTATCGTCATTCATCACCCCATTTTTTGTTCCCAATAAATATTTGAGCATATATTCATGCCCCTTACCCGATGACCCTAGAAGGTTGGAGCGCCAAATAAATAGGTTGCGCGGAAAATTCTTGGGGTCGTCGGGTGATTCGCAGGCAAACTTTAGATTGCCCTGCTGTAGTTGATCCACAACATATTGCTTAGGATCTACACCAGCACGATCAGCTTCTCGAGCAATATCCAAGGGATTGCGGTTCAATTGTGGTGCGCTGGGAAGCCAGCCCATTTTTTCCGCCTTGATGTTGTAATCTAACATGTGTTTTGGGTAGCTTGTTTTGTCTGCTAGAGGGGACAAAATATCGTGCATATCGACTTTTTCGTGGCGCCACTGAGAACTGTGGTTGTAAAAGAAGGAGGTAGAGTTCATTTGGCGTGACGGACGCTGCCAGTCCAAGCCAAACGCCAAGGGCAACCAGCCAGTTTGAGGGCGCAATTTTTCTTGCCCCACATAATGTGCCCAGCCACCACCACTTTGGCCGACGCAGCCACACATCACCAACATATTAATGAGCCCGCGATAGTTCATATCCATGTGATACCAGTGATTCATGGCTGCGCCGACAATAATCATCGACTTGCCGTGTGTTTTGTCAGCGGTATACGCAAATTCTCGCGCGACTTGAATGACATATTCTCGTTGCACGCCGGTAATCGTCTCTTGCCAGGCAGGTGTGTTGGGAACCGAATCATCATCGTAGCTGCTGGCCACGTTGTCGCCGCCTAAGCCACGGTCGATGGCATAGTTTGCCATCATCAGATCGTAAACTGTCGCAACCACCATGTTGGCGCCGTTAGTGACGGGTATAGTTCGCGTGGGCACGCGGCGAAACTGAACGCTTTCGCCTTCACTGTGCTGCCAATGGTCATGTTTTTCATTGGCAAAATATGGGAAAGCGACTGCAGTGGTCTCCCCGTCTTGTTGGATTAAAGAGAGTTGAAGTTTAGTCTCTTGACCGTCCACGCCTTCTCGGCTTTCGATATTCCACTTGCCACTGCCTCCCCAACGATAGCCAATGGTACCTTGGGGCGAGACCAGTTTGGCGGTGAGTTCGTCATAAGCAATGGTTTTCCATTCTGGATTGTCTGTTTGGCTAAGATCCTCTGTTAGGTCGCTGGCGCGTAAAAAGCGTGAAGGTCTATAGCCGTCCTCAAAGGGTTCCAGTTTGACCAACATCGGCATGTCAGAGTAACGGCGCACATAGTCAGTAAAATATTCACTAGGGTTGTCTAGATGAAACTCCTTCAAAATGACATGCCCAAATGCCATAGCTAAAGCTGCATCAGTGCCTTGTTTTGGGTTCAACCACAAGTCTGTGAGCTTGGCCACCTCAGAATAGTCTGGAGTTATGGCTACTGTCTTAGCCCCTTTGTAACGTACTTCAGTTAAGAAATGTGCGTCAGGGGTGCGAGTTTGCGGCACATTCGAACCCCAGGCAATGATGTAGTTTGAGTTATACCAATCCGCGGATTCTGGCACATCCGTTTGCTCACCCCAGGTCATCGGAGAAGCTGGCGGTAGATCACAATACCAGTCGTAGAAACTCATACACACGCCACCTATCAAGGATAAATAGCGCGACCCGGCTGCATAGGACACCATGGACATGGCCGGTATGGGGGAAAAGCCAATAACGCGATCTGGACCATATTTTTTAATCGTGTAGATGTTTGAGGCGGCGATTATCTCATTCACTTCATCCCAGCTAGAACGCACAAAACCACCCATACCACGGGCAGACTTATACGCCTTTGTGGCGTCAGAATTTTCTACTAGCGCTGCCCATGCGTCCACTGGATTGTCATGGATGGTGCGTAGGTCTCGCCACAATTTCAACAGCGGTTTACGGACCTTGGGATATTTCAGTCTATTGGCACTATATAAGTACCACGAATAGCTGGCACCGCGTGGGCATCCACGAGGCTCATGGTTAGGTAGATCGGGGCGAGTTCTAGGATAGTCAGTCTGTTGAGTTTCCCACGTCACCAAGCCATTTTTTACGTAAATTTTCCAGCTACACGAACCGGTGCAATTCACGCCATGGGTAGAGCGTACAATTTTGTCGTGCTGCCAAC
>QIGT01000458.1 GCA_003230835.1 Gammaproteobacteria bacterium | reverse complement strand
AATGACGATCCTGCTGCATGGGCTTTAAGTGGGAGCTCTGTATGCGTATTCCACTGAATGCAGCCACCTATTCCAGAGCAATGCAGCCACTTAATCGGAGCGAAGCGACGCTTCTCGTTTTTGGTTAAGGGTGGCTGGATACGGCGATTTCAGATCGCCTATTTAGTGATTTCTGGAGATGTAGTCAAGTTAGCGAGTGTTTTTCGCATGGAGTCACCTGCCAGTGTTAGTTTATGGGCGTTGTGTATGAGCCGATCAAGAATCGCATCAGCCAATGTAGGATCAGGCATGGCTTCATACCAGTTTTCGATGGGAAGTTGACTGGTGACAATGGTTGATCTCACTTGATGGCGATCATCAAGCAGTTCAAGCAAATCCCTTTGATTGGCAGCTGATAACTGGGCCAATCCCCAGTCATCAAGCACGAGCACATCAACTTTAGCTAACTGCCTTAGTAGTTTGAGGTATCGTCCATCACCACGCGCAATTTCAAGGTCTTCCATTAATCGGGGCAGCCGGTAATATTTGGCGCTATATCCTTCAAGACAAGCCCGGTGAGTGAGTGCGCAGGCGATGAAGCTTTTGCCTACACCAGTGGCTCCAGTGATCATGATGTTGTGATGGCGCTTTACCCAATCGCATGAGGCGAGCCCCTGGATAACGGCTCTGGATAGTCCTCGACTTTTCTTGTAGTCAATATCTTCAACACAGGCATTTTGTCTCAGTCCTGCCCGGCGAAGCCTTCCCTTGAGCTTCTGGTCTTCTCGCTCAGTTATTTCCCGCTCGACGAGTAAACCAAGGCGATCCATGAATCCTAATTGGTCCACTGCTGGGTCTTCCATTTGCAGGCGCAATGCCCGCAGCATGCCCTTGAATCGTAATTGCTCAAGGTTGTCTAATGTGGGATGTGTTAGCATTGTTTTTCTGTGTTTTGGCGATCTTGGCGAGAGATGTTCGCCTGTTTCGCCGGTTGATAGTAACTGGCACCACGGATATTGGAGTGCCTTGTGGTTTTAGCATTGTTGTTAGTATCTAACGGTTTGCGGTCCAGGCCATTTTTAAGAATGGAGACCATACTTCGGTAGCTGGTAGCACCAATAAAAAGGGCTCTTTCAGCCGCCGCCTCCAGGCGATCTTTACCGTGGGCATCACCAAGACGCAGAATGCCCAGACATGAACGGTACCCTTGTTCTGGATGAGCACGTGAAGTAATGACCTGCTTGATGAGTGTTTTGGTAAAAGGGCCTGATTTAGCAGCCCATGCAACCAGGCGATCCTCTGTCCAATCTGCATAGTGACGGTGCTTTGGAGGCATGTGCGCTTTTAGGGTCGTGTGCCGTCCTTTACGGAGATTGCGCTGATGGGAGGCTATACGGACTCCTCTAATGAAGCACTCTACTGTAAATTCGCTGATTCGCACGTCAACTTGTTGGCGCACGTGTTGGTGGGGCACACTGTAGTAATGGCTTTCTATTTCAACATGATAGTCCATGTGCACACGGGCCTTCTTCCACTGCGCATAGACATATGCGTTAGCGGGTAACGCTTTGAGTGCTGGCTGGTCAATCAACTCAAACATTGAACGGCGTGAACCTTCAAGTTTCTGGAAAGGCCGCTCATTGTACTGCTTTAGCATGAGTTCAATGGCTGCATTCAACTCATGCAGTGAGAAGAATTGCTGGTTGCGCAACCGGGCCAGGATCCAGCGCTGGGCAACCTGTACACCAGACTCTGCTTTGGCTTTATCGCGTGGTTTAGCGGCCCTGGCTGGAATGACAGCAATTCCGTAATGGGTTGCCAGGTCCTGATAGGTGGGATTGATATCAGGCTCATAGCGATGCGCCTTCGTGACGCCGCTTTTCAGGTTGTCCGGAACGACGATCTCAGGCGCACCGCCAAAGAACGTGAAGGCACGTGCGTGCGCGCCAATCCAGTCTTTGAGCGACTGCGTCCAGGTAGCCTCCACATAGGTATAGTTGCTCGCTCCCAGTACGGCAACGAAAATCTGAGTCGGTCGCACTTCACCGGTTTCCGGGTCGATAACTGGCATCGTTTGCCCGGCGTAATCGACAAAGAGTTTTTCACCAGCTTTATGGTCTTGCCGCATCACCACGTCCAGTTTGCTTCGCCACTGGCGATAGCGCTCGCAAAACCAGCTATACTGATAGCCATCAGGATGATTTGCTTTGTATTCTTCCCACAGAAGCTGAAGCGTGACACCTTTACGTTTGAGATCACGATGTAAATCAGACCAATCTGGAATAGGACGGTCTGGCATTTTTCTTACATCGCCATAAAGCGCTGACTCATCAGGAGGTCCTTCTGTATCTGCCGCTCGTTTAAGCGTTGTTGCCACGACGGATCGGCTTACACCCAGTGCTACCGCAATCTTGCGGCCACTCAAGCCTGCCGCATGCAGTCGGAGAATGTCTTTAATCTTTCGCATTGATATTCGTTTTGCTGCCATCTCTGCCTCGGTTTAGGCGATATCGCCCTAATAGAACAAGGCTCGAGGATAGGCGAAAACGAGATCACGTGCTTTGCTGTCTCATTCCGCTACAATCAGGCCACCCATTACGGTAAAATGAAAAAAGTGGCTGCAATGGGCCGGAATGGGTGGCTGCATTCAAACGGAATGGGTGGCTGCGTTCGAACGGAATACGTGGCTGCAATGGACTGGAATACGCATCTTGGGGTATTCTGCACGTTCTTGTTCATCAAGAGCCAGCTTGCTGAGACGTTCCAGGTCTTCCTGAAGCTCAGAAGGAGGGAATATGTTCGCGCCTAATGCAGTGGCTATAGCACGAACCGCATCTACGGCATGATCGATACGCGAGGTATCATAATCATCCCAACGCTCGGCGCGCTCGGCATTGGTCTTGGGGTAATCAAAAAGGTCTGACATTTCCTTGCTGTAATTGGTGAGGCTGCAAGATAGGAGTCAAGCTGGAAACCGGATAGGGCGGATAAATTACTCTGCCGAAACCATCACGAAGATTCGTCCACAAATATACTCTAAAACCGTAGGTTTCTGTTCAAATGCTCCCGCTATATGCATATTCGTGCGTAAAGTAGCGTTAAGAGCAAACTCCGCTTAGCGTTGGTTTCTGCTCCATTGCTACCGGCACCTGGGAGAACGAAGCTGTCATGAGGGGCAAAGTAGCACCAAGAATCAAGAATGTCTTAGTAGCTAATGTTTATACTTGTTTGCTATCTCGCGTGTATTGATACCCGCGTCCCAGGCGTTTCTTTACGATCCTGGATGATTGCTGATGTGCTTCCTCCTCGGTAGGGTGCCAGTAATCTTTGAAATCCCCATGCGCTCCGATCCGGCCCCAATGGATGGTTAGGCAGTAATCGCCAAAAAGACCAGGCTGCACCGTGAGGCTGTACTCGCGGTAGCGGTTCTTTGCAGGATCGATGGACTGTAAACGGACGGTAGACATTATCATCAGCAGCTAACTCTTTTCAATAAGTGCGTCAATCGCATCTCCCAGGGTTAGCCCGTTCTTGTCAGCGTACATCGACAGATCCAGCCAGGTATTATACCGAAGGGGAATGCGCTTGATCTTGTAGCGCTCCTTGTGGGTTTGCTGGCGCAGCGCATTCCACATGCGCCGCATGTCGTCCGTAGCTAACCATTTATCACACCATCTCTGAAGTTTGTCCGCATCGGGCGTATAGACACTAAATCCTTTGAGGAATTCACCGGCATCCATCGAGAGGCGCTTGAGAGAGGAGAGGGCTTTCTTTTTCTCGTCAAGGGAAAGATCGAACTTGAGCGATCTGTTAGGATGAGCCAATGCAGTTAGCAGATAGCGGTAAGCGTGTTTAGCCGTGTCCTTGGTAATCGTTCTTTTTGCGCGAGCCA
>QIGT01000385.1 GCA_003230835.1 Gammaproteobacteria bacterium | reverse complement strand
AGCGTTCGGCTCAATATAGCCTTGGTGGGTTTGCTCTGTTTTGTAACTTTTTTCGATGATCACATCAGCCTTGGCAAAGCCTTTATCTAGATCGCCGTGACCAAACTGTGAGATCTGACAGATGTTGGTCGGCTTGTCTGACTTAGGGTCTCCCTTGGTACGTACCGAGGGTTGTACGACAGGTGCATCTTCGGCCATAGCTTTGTCGACATCGGTTACGTGAGGCAGCTTTTTGTACTGTACCTTGATCAGCTTCAGCGCCTTCTTAGCAACTGTAATGTCGGTTGCGGCTACCGCAGCGACGGCATGCCCGTCATAAAGTGCGCGATCACGCGCCATGCAGTTTTCCAAAATATCAAACATGCCGCGATTGCCATTGGTCAGATCAGGTAGATCTTTGCTGGTAATGATCGCTTTAACGCCGGCTAGTTTTTCAGCCTTGGACGTATCTATTTTTTTGATTTGTGCATGAGCATGTGGAGAGCGCAGTATTAGGCCAACTAGCTGCCCTGGGGCAAACGTATCAGCGCCATACTTGGCTCGGCCGGTAACTTTATCTAAACCGTCGGGCCGCAAAGGACGACTACCGATTAGTTTAAATTCCTGGTTGGTAAAACTCGTATCGAGTGCCACGATATTTTCTCCTAAACAATCTTTTAAATGAGCTACAAAAAATATTCTCTATGCGCGTTTCTTTTTCGTTTTACTCTTGTTTTTCTTACTCTTGGCTTTTGCCTTCGTTTTCGTAGCATCTTTAGCCAGCTGTTTGGCAGAACTTTGAACTGCCCTAACTATCTTGTCGTATCCGGTGCAGCGGCATAGATTGCCTGCTAAGGCATAGCGAATCTCAGTTTCAGTAGGATTAGGGTTGCGATCTAACAAGGCTTTGGAAGCAACCAAAAATCCTGGCGTACATATGCCACACTGCAGGGCGGCATGTTTGATGAAGTTCGTTTGTAATGGATGCAGGGTGTTGCCATCGGCCAAACCCTCCACAGTGTTGACTTCACGACCTTCGGCTTCAGCACCTAACACCAGGCAAGAGCATACCAAACGACCATCTAAGGTGACGCTGCAGGCGCCACAGTCGCCGGTACCGCAGCCTTCTTTTGCGCCGGTTAAGCCCAAACGATCGCGCAGCACATCTAGCAGTACTTCGCCGGGACGGCAAACATATTCGACGGCGTCGCCATTGATTGTTGTTGAAACATGTATTCCAGACATTACTTGCCTCCCGCACGTTGATAGGCGATTTTTGCGGCCCGTTTCGCCAGCACGCCAGCCACTTCTGTTCTAAATTCAATCGTACCGCGTTTGTCATCAATAGGTGAACAGGCGGCTTCGCATGCTTTGGCGACCTTGGCTAAAGTCGCTTCGTCTAGCTTTCGACCTACCATGGCTCGAGCTGCAGCGGGCACAACCACGGCTGTCGGTGCAACTGCGCCCAGGACCACGCGGGCTTTTTTGATAACGCCTCGTGCACCGATGGTTAGGTTTACGCCGGCACTACACACAGCAATATCCATCTCGGTGCGAGGAATAAATCTCAAGTAAGCATCACCAGACTTTGCTTGGCTTTTTGGAAGGGATATCGATTCCACAATTTCACCCTTTTTAAGTGACGTCGTGCCTGGACCGGTGACTACTTTTTCGACAGGTAATGTACGTCGACCCTTGGGTCCTACGATGACCACTTTGGCCCGAGCTGCAACCAAGGCAGGTACGCTGTCGGCGGCAGGCGAGGCATTGCATAAATTGCCTACCATGGTACAGCGACCTTGTATTTGGTCAGAGCCAATAAGATTGGCGGCTTCGACCACCCCTGGCCAAGCTTTGACTAACGCTTTATTTTCGCTCATTGCGGCACCACATACGCTGGAACCGATGCGAAATGCGCCACCTTTGTTGGTGATGGTTTGCATCGACGGGATGCGTTTTATGTCGATAAGGACATCTGCTTCGACTAGATCGCTTTTCATACGAACCAATAAATCTGTTCCCCCGGCCAACACAAATGCGTTTCCCTTAGCCTTGTGTAATAGAGCCACGGCGTCCTTTGTTGTAGTGGGCGCTTCGTATCTCATCAATAGGTGCCTTCCTCTGTGATTTGGCTTAATTTATCACGGGTGAAGCGAGAATCTACTATTAGATGCATTGTTGGCGAAAATAGTTGGCGAAAATAAAATTCAGCAACAAATAACTTTGAATTTTAGCGAAAAGTTTGCCCCCTTCGCTTCAGCCATCCATCCATGTGCCGGCCGGCTGGGTCGTGATGGGTCCAGTGCAAAACACCACCGCGTTGGTTGTATTCGTACTCGCCAAGATATTCGATCTGATCTCCAGATCGCAGCGAGCTCACGCGGGGGGCAAGATCAATGTTGTGTGCCACCAGTAAGGTTTGCCCTCGTCCAATATCTAGAATAAATTTCTGATGGCGAGAGCCTTTGAGATCATCAGCTAAAACCTTAACCACAATGCCCTTGCCGGTAATTTGTACGTCGCTGCGTTTGCTTGCGAATGCGCTGTGTGCGTCAGATATTGCGCTGGCTTGTGTCTCTGCAGCTTGGGCATTTTGGGCAGTTCGGGCCATTTGGGCCCAGCCAATATCAGAAAGGCCGTTAGATTGATTGAATGTATCGCACGCCTCTACGCTGCCTGTGCGGAACCCAGTTTTAAACCACTGGGTGCGTTGCGCAGATGAGCCATGAGTAAAAGTCTCTGGTCGCACACGTCCGCCCGCTCGCCTTTGTAAGCTGTCATCGCCGATGGCAGCGGCTGCTTGCATGCCTTCTTCAATGTCGCCTGCTTCGAGAAGGTCTCTTTCACTTTCAGCGTAGTGTGCCCAGATGCCTGCGTAGCAATCTGCCTGCAGCTCTACTAATACTTGTAGCTGATTGGCTTGTTTTTTTGATATGCCCTGTTTGGCTTCATGTACTTTTGGCAATACCCCTGTAATGTTCTGTACGTGATGGCCAATTTCATGACCAATCACGTAAGCTTGGGCGAAGTCGCCTGGGGCGCCCAGTTGCTTAAGTTGTTGGAAAAAGTCTAAATCTAGATAGACGCGCTGATCAGGTGGGCAATAGAAGGGGCCCACAGCGGCAGTGTTGTAGCCGCAAGCAGAATTAACGCCACCACTAAACAGTCTCAGTTTTGGCTCTATATAACGGCTACCCGATGCGCTAAATAACTTACCCCAAGTGACTTCCGTGTCAGCCAAAATCACGCTCAAAAACACAGCTGCGTCGTCGTCTCCAAGCGGTTGGTTTGAGTTGATTTGTGACGACGAGCCTAACAAGATACCTAGCAATTGTGATGGATCACCGCCCATGAGGGTGATGGCAATTACCGCGATGATGCCAATGGTACCCATGCCGCCGCCGAGTTTTAAACCCCGAGCGCGCATAGGTCTAGAAGATCGTTGGCCGCGGGTGTCTTCTACATTGGTGCTGCGTCGACGTCCTCGCCATTGCACCATGAATGTGCTCCTTACTGCTTATGATGAAAATTGAGCTGTAGGGGACTTTAGCTGACAGGTACGTTAGTTTGCAAAAGAGGTCGAGGGGGACGCGTATATTTTACATTCCAATGGTGGTGCTTTAGCACGAACTTCTGTGTTTGTGCTGGGGTGGCTAAGCATCTGCCGGTCATATTCAGGGTAAGCTGATGTTGGAGAAGACTAAATATATACAACCTAGAAGCAAGATTGTAGGGTATAAGTAGAAGACCACGGGAACCAGGGAAGGCGCACTCAGTATTGTGTGTTAGCCGTATTTAAAGGAATTGAATATTGTCAGGAACGGCAGATTCGGGTAGCAGAGTTAACAATCTCGATACGGGTCTTGCTTGTCTGATACTGCTCGCTCGTTTCCA
>QIGT01000075.1 GCA_003230835.1 Gammaproteobacteria bacterium | reverse complement strand
TCAAACGATCGCAGGCTGCGTTGGAAAGCCCCATCGTTAAGAATTTTGTAGCCGTTCTTTCTCAAAGTTTGCACACTGCCGGCCAAAACGTCGATATCCATATCTTCCGAATACCGAGGACTTCTGAAAAAGAAACGCAGATTGACGCCGCCTTTCAGTATGTAAAGGCCGGGATCGGATAGTTTCAGAAGCCTGTCGAGAAAGTAGAAGTGAAAGACTTCGCGTATTTGGGTATCAGTGAACACGATTAATAATACGTTTATGTTGCCGTATATGTCAACGTAAACGTATTATTAATACCAAGCCTATCAGCAGCAACTTGTAGCCAGAATTGTGTCTGGTCTGCGTGCTACGCTATTAGTTAGTTAACAAACGATGGCAGCATCCGGACACCCATCATCACTCTATCTCTGCCAAACATTATAGAAAAACCAGCGATCGCCACTAACCAATCCGGTTACCTGTCACCGCCGGGCTGAGTTAACCGCAATGGTTTGCTGACATCGTGCCTCGGCCGAAATACGCTGGAAAAACTACGTTGATGGTGTAAACCACGACACCACCCGCTTGGTTATCCGGTGGCTCTAGCAGAATTTCGAGTGTTCCCGATCTGGTGCTGCCGAAACCAGGAAACGGAGATCGAAACAGTTGCGTTTCTGTTCCAAGAAAGTATTTTTCTAGTGAAGATATTACCTCAATGGCATTTGGTTTTATTGTAATGCCCTGAGTATTAGGTAGTCTGGCTCAACGCCTCTTCAAAATGCCGCAGTAACGCGATCAGTTCTTCTAAGTGTAATGTGGTGTTCATCATTTCGCTATAAATGGTGCCGTGCTTGATATCTGCATTGTCGAGGTCGATAAGTATTTGATCGATTGCCCCCATAGGCGCCAGACGACCGGTTTTTGCGCACGATTCGATGATCGTTTCCGAATCAAAACTGAAGGCTTGGATACCGCAACAATCCGGGGTGCAATCGTACAGCCCGACTAAGAAGTCGCTGAGTGGCCGCAGTATAGGGTCAACTGGTGTTGCCCGTCTGGGGTTCGCTACGGGTTTGCGCTGGATCCATTTGTCATATCCAATAGGAATGCCCAACACGGCGTGCTTTACGCCCCAGCTTAGCTCCTTGTATCTCGGGTTTTCCTGAATTTTTTGGACTAGCGCCTCGCGCCAAGATTTATAGTCGTTGTAGATCCACAACGTTTGATCTTCGATGCAATATCCGTTCGACCCTTCGTTCAGATCAATTTGAACTTCGCCATACTCTGTCGGGCTCACCACAAATGGCGACCATGCCGTCCATTTTGTATTATCCTGAGGACCGCGCCCAATCAAATCGTTCACGATGTGTATCGGGGGCACCACGCCCAAGAAACCAACGGCGTCCCAAATTTCCTCGACGTAATGGGCGCGAAAAAATTGCGACAGCGTCACGATTTCAAAAGAGACCTCAGGGGTATTTATGTCAGCGCCAAGGTAGCGCTTTCTCATTATTTCGATTTCCATCGATTTCACCGCCCTCGATTCAAGCGTCCACGAAAGTCCAATCATAGACATAGTCGAGCGCGAAGACACCTAACCATAATGGTTAGTAGACCGTCTTATAAGCAACCAGTAAAACACTGCAGAATATGCTTACTTTGCTGGTTCACGTGTCTTGTGGTTTGTCGAGGGCGTCTGCGAAAGCGGTCGGTCGACGATTTCCGGAAGATTTTCGAGGAAACTGATGATGAAAAACGACCTACTTACCCATGAAGCGTTGCACATGGCCTTGTAGCTGGTGCGCACTGTTGACATGGAGTTGTTGGAACATCCAGCGATTGATGGCGAGGCCAGGTAATGAATGTACCATCTACGAGGCGCACCGAGTACTCCGTTATAGTGGGGATAGGAAAAATTAAAGTGCTGTTCGATGAATTGGCTGAGTACTGGAATCGAAGCTTCTGGAGTTGTTGGGCTGGATTTTGTTGAAAACGGGCAGGATGCAGAGGGCTCTCAAGTGGTGCGAGGACAAAGTCGCAAGAGGTGGGAAGGTGACCTCGCAGGTTGATTTCGAATGATCCAGAATATCCCACATTGAAGCCGTATTATCCGACGAGCCCATCCTTGATGATCCGGCTGTTTCCTCCATTGATGTCGTGGGCCATTCGCTTGGTGGCCATCTGGCGTTAATGTCCGAGGCGCTGCAGCCGGATTTAGTAAACCAGATGTGATTGCCAGTGGATCACGAGGTCAAGCGTTAGATTTTAGGCAATGGAGCGAACTGCTCATAGCGTACTCTACCCTGGTCGCCATCGATGTTGCATTGAGCTAGAGTTGCCTCTCCATCATTCTCCGGGAACTCACAAATGGCACAAGCAAAAGTAGTTGAAACCATCGAAGCGTCAGCCGATGCGGTATGGCAACAATTGAGTGATTTTGGTGGCATCAAACCTGGTCCGGGTATTGATGCGGTGGAATTTGAAGGCGAAGGGGTCGGCATGTTGCGAAGAATGCATTTACCCAACGGCATTGTTGAAGAACGTTTGGAAATCCATGACTCGGTCGCACGAACGTTTACTTACGTCATCCTGAATGATGATAACCCGCTGCCTTTCACAGGTTACTCTGCGACAGTGTCTATGACAGACAACGGTGACGGAACAACTACAGTAGATTGGACAGGTACTTTTGAGCCTCGGGGCGTTGAAGAGTCGAAAGCTGTTCGCATCGCTACGGGTATCTACACAGGCATGATTAAAGCGGCGAGGAAAGCCCTCACCACTTAGCGTTCTGCCATCACAGCGGAGCCACGTATGCAGTGGGATCTAATCATTCAAAATGCCAAAGTGTTCGATGGCACTGCTGGCCCCGGACAACTGCTAGATGTTGCGATATCAGATGGGCGAATAGCCGCGCTAGGGCGCCAGCTACCCATGGTTTCAGCAAACCAAATTCATGACGCGACAGGCTTGTGGTTGACCCCTGGGCTGTTGGATATACACACCCATGAAGACTTGGAGGCAGAGTTAGACCCAGGTTTGCCGGAAGTGGTGCGCCACGGTACCACCAGTGTTGTGGTGGGAAATTGCAGCATTGGCTTGGCCTTCGGTGCGCAACGTAACAACACTCAAGACCCCATTGTGGATTGTTTTGCTCGTGTAGAGAATATCCCTAAATCTATCCTCACTAAAGTAGCAGATAAGGCGACGTGGAATTGTCCGCGAGACTATTTGGCCCATCTCGACACGCTATCTTTGTCTGCTAATGTGGCGCCGTTTTTGCCCCATTCCATGCTTCGCATTGAGGTTATGGGGTTAGAAGACAGCATCAATCGCGATCCTACCAAGGCTGAGCTAGGGCGTATGGTGGGTATATTGGAAGAGTCTCTACAAGACGGCTATTTGGGCATGTCTACTGACGGGCTGCCACTACACTTCTTGGCTAATCAACCGCATGTTAACAAGCGTATTCCCACACAGTATGCTAGCTATGCAGAACTCAAGACCCTAACAGATGTGTTGCGCGAACATGATCGCGTGTGGCAAATGACGCCTGCTACAGATGATAGCAAGCTAACAATAAAGCTGTTCATGCTCTCCAGCGGGCGTCTGCATGGTAAGCCGTTGAAGATCACGGCGCTGGCTGCCCTCGACTCTGTAAACAACCGCATGAACAAAGCTCAAGCGCTGCTGTTCGCCAATTTGCTGAATAGTAAGGTATTGGCGGGTAACTTTCGTATGCAATGTTTAGCGGCGCCATTTCGAATTTACTCACAAGGTGTTGTCAGTCCTTTGGCTGAGGCAAACCCTTTGATGCGCCAACTTATCGAAACAGAACTAGACGATGTCGAGGCGCGACATAAAATTCTATCTGACCCGGAGTGGGTAGAGGG
>QIGT01000135.1 GCA_003230835.1 Gammaproteobacteria bacterium | reverse complement strand
GGAACTCTATCTGGGGATTCGGGTCTACTATCTTGCTAACGGCTACAGCGGCTAATATAATAGGTATCCTCATTTTATTTGTGTTTTTGTGGAAACTTAAGACCGGTGCTGTTCTCCCACGTTAGGGTCGATGTGAATCGGGTTTAGCTGTCCAAACAAACGGGGCCACTTCTATATAACGATACATGGAGACGATCATGAAAAATATCGTAGTAACTTTATTACTCGCGTGCACAGTCTTTAGCGATGCAAATGCTGCAGACGTATGGACTGGCGAAAAAGAGATTGTCAGCATCCAAGTAGTTGAACACGGCGGCTTTCTTATTTATTTTTCGACCGAAGTTAATTCAATATGCACAAATGCGGGGACCAAGTCGATCTACGTGTATCCGGTTTCTTCGCCAGGTTCACTTGTTAATGACGCTGGTCTAAGTGCGTTGCTCTCTACGGCGCTTGTCGCTCTAACCACCGGAATGATGGTAAATGTAATGTACGATGACGCGACCAATTTATGTTTGGGACGTTACTTGATAATATTGAAGTAACAGCTGGGCAACCGCTCGATTATTACCACTCTTCACAAACCCCACTTTGGAGAGCACCGCAATGTGTGGGGCATTTCAACCCACATCACGCCGCCATTTTAACAGGTCCTTCGAACTCAGCGCTGTGAGTCTCCGGTACCATCTCTGGATACCATCGTTCAAAGTGATCGCGTAGTTCACCATTCAGTACCGCCGTTCTGGTCTGCAATAAGTAATGTGCGCCGTGACGTGACCATTGCATTTGTTGCTTCTTCACCATGCGTTTTGCCACCACTTCATTGACGGTTGATTCTACAAACGCAGTGGTGATGGTTTCGCCGTGACGATACTTCTCACCATAGTTGGGTATTAAGCGAGCGTTTCTGCGGATGTAGGTGAGCATATCGTCTAAGTGCCGGACTAACCTTCGGCGTTTGCTGTAGCGAAGCGCCTCGTCATCACAGAGCCAATAACAGTCGTTCAATCGATCGAGACTTTGGTCAACATTACCGTGCCACAAAAACCACTTGGCGCTGTCAAGGTATTTTTGTAACTCTGCCCCTGAATCAGGATCACTACGACACAGTCCTTTTGCAAATTGTTTCAGTACAGTCAATCGCATCGTCAGATGAAACCAATCCAGTATGTGCTCAGCTTCTGGGTGCATCATAAATTGCAAGCCTCGCACAGTGTCGGCTCCGTCAGATAGAAAGGTAATCTGTTGGTTTTCCTGCATCCCTTGGTCTTTCAGTAACTTCATCAGTCGCCGTTGTGGTTTGGTGTCCAGTGTCTGAACAAAACCCAGTCGCTTGGGCGCCTCGGCTTTAGAGAATGACTTGGCAACAATGACCTCGAAATTTGTTTTCTTGTTCTGACAATCTCTAACATAACCACCGTCGATGCCTACCATGAGTGGCTTACCGGGCTTGGGTAACTTAGCCCATTCGTTTTGACAACCTGAGATAAATCTTGGTTGGTTCTTCAATGCCTCATCTTGTCGTTTGGCGGTTTTGTGAAGATGGCGTCGCACTGTTTCGGCATCGAGACTCTCGTTGATGGGCAGTACATCTTTTAGCAAGTCCACCGTCAATCCGTAGGACATCAGTGAGGCCCGTTTGGTCTCAATATATTGCAATTCAGGGCTATTATGTTCAGGCATCCAGTTGTTCAGTACACTAAAGGTTTTTGCCGCTGATGCCTCACATTGACAATGTATTGATACCAAACAGCGTCCGGTATTGAATATCGCAACTACCCTTGATACGGCGTTTCTTGTGGCACGATGGGCAGCAGCGGTGTGCCTGGGTGTAGTAATCCGCCTGTTGATGAACGATGGCTTTTTGCAGATGCTTAAGCGCCTGCTTCGATTCCAACATTGACAGACCGAGCAAGCCTTTACCATCAATCGATTTATCCAGGGTGACGATATCTTCGGTAAGAATCTCGCCATGATGATCTTCGATAACGACTTGAATTTTAAAGTGCATGATCGCTCTCCTGTTGCGGGTTCCACGTCAGTCGGGCGATAGCGTCCGTTACATCAGCTGTGGAACGCATCAATCAATTGTCTATTAATCAATACTCGCGTGAATTGGGTGTCTTTGTAGCGTTCGATCAATGGGCCCAGCGTGTCGACCTTGGTAGTCTTTTTGGCTGTAACTACTTTCGCCATAATGTCGAACAGAGCCATGCGCTCATCAGCCTTATAATACCGCGCCCCGTCCTCTCGTTGGAGGCCGCTGCCAGCGTAACACCAGGGTGCTGGTTTAGCTGAGTTTTCAATGCGTTCGATGCGCAGATCGCACAGCCAATGATCGGTGAAATTATAGACGTAGGTGAACCGATCGCCGGCGTCAAAACCAAAATCATTAAGAAATACCTGGCATGCATCGTGCATTAAAACTCATGCCGCCTTCGTATGACAATCCATAGTCTTCACCATAGATCCGAAATTTGTGCAAATACTCATTACTCCAACCCATGGCGATCTGAATGATATGATGCAGGTCGGCGAGTGACGTATTGCCGGTGACTCGAAGCCTTCGCCAGATCATGGGGCTGACATTGCGCAGAGCGACTCTAATAAAGTACGTGGCCATTGACTAAGTTTGCTCAAACTGGAAAACTTTAAGCTTCTACTACTAGCCGACATCAGGAAAGACCTGATAACAATGCCCCACACATTGCGGTGCTCTCGAAGAAAACCGCTGCTGAAAACTTATTGGCAAGTTCTACACGATTCAGTTGTTTTTGAATTCGCTGGCGAAGTTGCTGGTCTTCATAATAAGTCAGAATAAATAGGCTCTTTATCACGCGACCAAATTCTTTCAGTGCGCGATAAAGCGGATGATCCAAGGTATAGGAGCTCAGTCGCTTAAACAGTTGTGACGCTGATGTGTGATGACTTTTGATCGTGGCCATAAATCGCAATATGTCATCCCAGTTTTCCAATATAAGTTTTTTGTTGATCGGACGGCTGGGTAAAAGCACGTAATCCTTTTTTGCGTAGGTTTGTCGCGCCGAGAACGCGTATAGACGGTGTTTCCCCAAATTAGCCAGGCGTGGCGCAAAAGAAATGCCCATCAAATGTGTTGCACAGAATATTTGCTCGGTATAGCCATGGGTATCAGTCGAATGAATGTGACCTTCTGGAACCTGGTTATCCAACAGTCCATCAATCAGGTAGGCGGCCTCGCGATCTGAGGCACTAAAAACTCTCGAATGAAACAACGAATGTCGCTCGTCGACAAACGTATAATCCGTGACGCCTTTGTCTTTGCCAAGATATTTGAACGAATAGTTAGCGTGCAGGCAATCTTGTGCGACCGACACTTTCCGACCGTCGCTACTCGTATGCACCGTGGGCGGTTGCTGTAAATAGTTCTTGGCAATCGCTAGCTCAGCGATCCTTTCAGTAATATGACGATTCGCGTTTTGTATATTCGATTGAGAGAAGCACCAATTAACCGCATTACGAAGCTTGTCCACTTGCAGGCCCGTAGAGATTTTGGCTAACTTACCTAATCCGATATTGCAGCCCTTTGCCAAGACCCCAGCTAAAAGAATCTCTTCAGAGAGCTTCATTTTGACACGCTTGTTGCTAAAGTGTTGAAATGCACCCATAAATCCAGTCGATTGATTAATCTCTTTTAGAAGCTGCAGGATAGGCACAATGCCTTGGCGTGAGAGTTCTGATGAAATAAAAGAATGAGTATCGTGGGCAATCCCTGCGGTCCGCACTTGGCATTTGCCCATTGAACTGACCGTCATGGAAGGATTGTTGCCTGCGAGGTATCGGCGGTTGACCGCCTCATATTTCTGATCTAACTGGGTTCTCAAATCGTCTAACGTATTGGGACCATTGGCGTATTCCGAAAGTCCAGTTTGTTTCAAAATTTGTGTACGTTCCGCATTCCAATGTTCAGGGCTGATCAAATACTCTTGGATGGCGCGGTATCGATAAGAATAGAGTAGGTTGAGCCTACCGGCCTTGATCGCCTGTGCCATATGGATGAACAGCAAACACTTGTAGAGCGATGTGTTGATCGTACCATCAGTAAACACCGCTTCTTTTTCTTTAGTCTTTAGAAAATCAAGAGGCGGGACGGGGCCCACAACACCATCCACTTCTTTAAAATGATTGGGCGCGACTACCAACTGTGGGTCTGAACTGCCGTCGTCGAAAATGATGTGTTTGACCACGGTCGAAACTCGCCGCTGGAGTCGAAGCGACACAGCACTCAGAGCTTCATAGTAGCTTGCCTGTTTCAGATCTTTTGTAACAGCGTTGTCCAACGACTGCACATGGGAATCATCCGCGTGAGCACTGTCCAGATAGTCCTCGACCAACGATTCAATTTTTTGGAATTTTTCATTCGGTGTGATTCCCGATGATTGGGTGATTGCCACCACGCCCTTGGCAAAAATGGAAAGGGATAAATGTGCCTGGCATAACTGTTTTACGGCGACATCGCGCGCTGCTTTTTTATCTTGATCGTGTTGTGCGACGCTTTTGTTGGCGGTGTGTTTGGCGCTGGTAACTGATTTAATAAACAGGTCGATAGCGCTATCTTGACGTTGATAAAATTGATGCTTGATAAATGCCAGCAGGTGTAGGTAGGTTTTATACCGATTGGTGAACTGCGAGAGCTGCTGTGCATCAGCTTTCTCAAGCCAAGTCGCATGGTAAAGTGTAGCTTTATCATTCAAAGGCAATTCAGCGAACACCGATTGGTTTTTCATGTATAGAAGACGAAACAATGCCAAGTTAGTCATAGATGCCTGAATTCGCTTGGGCTGTGATGATTGATCAATCGTCTTGAGTTTGGTGATTGGTATCTTGGACCGGGCAATCGTTGGACGCTCAATTGGCTCTAACAACTCTTCTAACTGTTCGATGTGATCATCGTCTAGCTGAGTTTCAAGTTTCTTAAGTATTTCCTTTTCAACATCGTTGTAGCAGCTGGTCACCAAATCATTGATATCTCTGTAGGATGGAACGACCCAGCGATGTTTCCAGCACATATCAACGAGGCGGGCGAGCACGCGCTTCGGGTATTCCTGACTGGCCACTTCACGGCGCGCCAGGCTGATAAGCTGCTCGCGATCGGCGTTGTCTGAATACCTCCAGTTCGTCAATTCAAGAATCTTGTCCCGATGACGCTGAACAACAGTACCGCGGTATGTGGCTAGATCGAAAGTCTCGACACCGAGTATTCTTCGGACGAACTTAATGTCTTTTTTCCTAAATTGCGTTGCAGTGAAGAATTTGCCAGTTGCTTTGAAATAACCCAACTGCAACAGGAAACCCACCTTAGATTCGAAATCTCGGAAGGTCGCCAGTATCTGTCTAGTTTCGGTGGTCACTACAAGTAAAGACTGCCGCTCATCGAATGAAAACTTTGGTGGGTAGTCGAATAACCGAACCTCGTTTTTGCTTAATGTGGTAAGTCGTGTCATTGCATTTCCTCGACAGATTAGTGGATTGGCGAGATACGATACCACTCTCCGATCACCCAACTAATAGTGAGTACATTGCCTTTTTCAGCGTCGTTCGTACCTTCCATTGCTAAGCAAGAACCCTAAGGGTTTTTCAAAATTGTTGCGGGCCAGTCCATGAGATGAGGGAATCCAAGTCGATTTGTCGCTTTTTATATTTTAGTCTGTAGTTAAGACAACAAAAATTACGAATAGGGCACTGTCATGGAAAATTTCGTATGGAGTCGATCGACTCTCTATAGTTCACTTGGTCTGAAAATATTAATTTCATGCTGTACTACTGTGATTTGTTTCTCAGCACAGGCAGCGATATCCGGAATGCCTAATCCTAATAACGGCAATTACACAGTTTCTTGGGACAATTTATCGGCTCCGGAAGGCTATAAACTCCACGAAACTGCACCTGGAGATGTCGTAACACAATATGAAACATCGTCCACTTTTCATAATTTTTCTTCTAGGCCCCCTGGTTCCTATAGCTATAGCGTGCGTTCCTGTGAATTAGGTGGTCACCCCACTGAGCCGATAGTCATTTGTAGTCCGACTAATCAAGGCAGCACAACGGTTGTTGTTAATGAACCCGGCCCGTCTACACCCACAGGTCTGACAGGTCCAACAACCGATGCTGACGGCGCATATACAATAAGTTGGAATGCATCCACTGGTGCAACCAGTTACAACCTCGAACAGAGTCTGGGCGCCGGTAACTGGTCACAGATCCATTCTGGCTCGGCGACGAGTAAGGCCGTCTCCGGACGACCGGTGGGCGACAGTCACTATCGCGTTCGAGCTTGCGACGCTACCGCGTGTAGCGCGTGGTCATCAAATCGCACGGTCAGTGTGACCGGACAGATTACAGCAGGTCCGACACCTAATACAGGAACGTACACAGTTAATTGGACCGATGTCCACATTGAACAGGGTCAAGGTCTCGATAGTTACCGGCTTCGAGAAAGTACGGACGGTGGAGCAACCTGGACGA
>QIGT01000362.1 GCA_003230835.1 Gammaproteobacteria bacterium | reverse complement strand
ATGGAGGCATAAAGTGTTATTTTTCAATAGTTGTAGACACTTTTTCACCTTAGATAAAGCTTGTCGGAAAACCTTAACTAAGTGCCATTCGCCCATACCGTTTATCTCGGCCAGATTTCTCTACAAAAATCCTATTTGGCATCCAAGATTGTTTATCTTTCGCATATATAACGATGAAGTTTGAAGTATTGACGACACCAGGGTTAATTGCTTTGTGACCAGTGGCTGATCCCTGTTTAAATGAAATAACTGAAATTCGGTTCGCGCGACCAAACACCTCATCAAGTAGAACGATCAAATATCCAAGTTCGTTGTCATCTATGTGTACAAACAATGTGCTGTCAGGAGACATGAGCTTTTGAATGATGTCGAGTCGATCACGCATTAAGCCGAGCCAAATTGAATGCTCAACACCATCATCATAATGTTCAAATGCCTGCTGCGTATTAAATGGCGGATCAATATATACGCACTTTACCTTTCCAGCATATTCCTGTTCCAATGCTCTTAGTGCCAACAGATTATCACCGAAAATTAGTTTATTATTAAAAACATCGTCGTCTGATACTCGATGTTTAGCATGGTAGGAAAACTCCGGCTCTTCCAGCAAGATGCGAGGCTCCAGCTTTGGCCTGTTTTCCTTCCCGATCCATGTAAGTTCGAGTTTCTGCCTAGTCATTCTTTTTCGTTTCCCGTCTTGTTCTGTGAAGTGCGCCGATCATGGTGTGCCCTTGTGGACTACCAACAAGGCTCGATCCACGTAGGTCTTCAACTCCGATGCCGTAACAGTGATCGAGTCCGCGCCATCCGGGTTGGTATCGTGATGAAATTGTCCGGCGTACTCGTTTATCTCATTCAACTCGTCCACCAAGTTTTTTGCATGGCTTAGCGGGCTGGTCGCATGTGAGTCTCGAATAAGCACCACGACCTCACCGAATAAATGATCTTTGGGAAGGAGGCCGGGGAATCGACGGTGTAGATAGCCTTCTAATAATGGGCGGATAGCTTTAGCAACTGCCCTTGGGTCGCCACCATGGCCTTCCGAAAACTCGTTCAGCAATCTATGGTGCCGCGAGTACTCAGACTCACATTCCTTATCGATATCAAGAGGTGCAAAATCCGTGTAATTGTCTTGGGCGACCGCAAGTTGGAATGAGGCAACTATCGCAGACTTGTCTTCCTTCAGAAATGCATCACGCAAGTCACGAAGGAAGTAGGGATCGTGTGCAAGCACGATAAGCTGAGCTGACTTTGAATGAACTTTCTTAAGGACTGCTCGGGTGTAGTGCCTACGATTAAGGTCTAGACTACACATAGGATCATCGATGACCACGATTCGGCTTGCCAGTTCTGGATCTTCAAGCGTACTGGCGATAAAGAACGCGAACGCCAATGTCCGCTTATCACCTTCACTGAGAGCAGTGGTAAACGATGGTGATCCACCTTCGAGGGCAACATCCTTTCCCCGCAACAGCAAACCGTATTCTGATCGCGGAGCGTGTCCTCTGAAGTTGGCGCTCATACCTTTGATGCTAAAAGACGCACCAAACTTCTTCAGGAGCGAGTTGATCGACGTTTGGTACTTGCTCAACGTGGTTGTCATCAAAGTGTCAAGCTTTCCACGCGCTACCTTCTTCGTCTTGTCTGCGGCTTCAGCGCTTGCTCGTGCTGTGCTAATCTGTGTAAGTAACGCAACGACTTTGGGATCATAACGTCGTTTGGTGGCCTGAAGCTTCTGTACCTGCTGCTGCAACTGCGCGATGCTGTCGCTGCTGAGTTGAGCCTTGTATTTACTGATGGGATCTTCGGCTTTTCTAATAGAATCGTTTGTAGCACGAATCGGAGCCAAAACCTGTGCCCATAGACTGGCGGCTTTAGCCTTGTCCTCTGCACTTCCCAGCGATTCGGCGGGAGCGGATTGCTTCCTGCGAGCCAAATCGGCCACAAAATATCGAAATGCTCCCAGAGCCGTATTCGCAGTAGCCTCGTCAAAAGATATCGCTGGCATCGGCAAGTGTTCAGTCCAAGCGTTCGCTTGCGCGACCACAACTCCGACGCTTTTTGAAAATCCGTCAATGATGCTGGCGGCAGCACCAACCACAACCATATTTTGTAGCGAAGCAACCTTGCTCTTCAGGTCTGCATATGCGGCGTTGAAATGGGACTGATAGGCGCGTACAAGATCGTTGTTGGATATATCTTGATCACAGAAGGGGCATGCAGAACCGCTGCCAAATTGGTGGCCCTGACTTAACCAGCTCTCCGCCCCCTTTCCTCCCAACTTGGCAATATGCTGCTTAACGGTCTTCTCTGCGTCCACGTGAACGTCCTTCAGAGATAGGGCGAGCCCATCGAACAGGCCGTCAATATCAAACGATGGTTCTACGATCACCTTCGGGACTGGCCTCGCTTGGATCGCGGCAACATTGCTGGCAGCGGTGAGTCGCTTTTGTAGTTCGGCAATTTTGGTGTCAATGTCAGAGACTTGAGGAAGTTGCTCAAATTGCGCGAGAGATAGGCCTTGGTGATATCCAGAAAGTTGGCTCTCAATGCTCTGTACTTGATCCCTCGCAGCCTTCGATTCATATGTTGCCTTGTCGACTGCCGCACGGGCAGTAACTGCCGCTTCGCCAAGAGCAAACTCAAGCAAGTTCTTACGGTGGTCAGTGTTCACAACGCCACCAGAATGTACGTTGCGCCCAATGAAATCAGCGTCGAAGGTCATAAGTTCAGGCCTCTGTTCCGACCAAGTACCATTCTCGAATATAACCTTGTGTCCACTGCCAAACTGGAGAATCACTTTCGTCGGCAAAGTGCCATCAACCGTCTTATATGCACTGATCAATGACGCATTGCCGGTGGCAGTTGAACGAAAGATCGAAACCAACGTGGATTTTCCCCGTCCATTGTCTGCATAGATAAGCGTAGCCTTCTGACATGTATAAGGCTTTCCATTTGCCTGATGAAACAGGCCTATGCCTTGAATATCCGAAATACGCTCAAGCATTTGTTGCCCCTCTCACTCTGACGACCTTTCTGCCTCGAAGCCGAGAGCTTGTAAATCAAGTCCCTCAATCTCCTGCAAAGATTTACCAGCAATCCCCTGCAGATCGCCATACATGCCAACCGTTGCATTCATCACCCGCTCAATCTGGGCATCGCGTTTGGCCCACTGGCGCATGATAACCTTCCTTTCTTTATCGAGATCCTCCTGCATGGTGGAGAAGGCTTCGACAATGGCCTCTACCCTCTGGCGAAAGCGCGGGCCAGTGAGATACTGGTAAACCACCTCTGTCTTGGTCTGCTGTCCTTCGGAAGCCTGCCTCGCGAGGGAAACCTCCAGCAATGTCTGGCGAAGAATGGCGGCCACGGGTAATGCAGCGCGGGGATGTGTAACCCATACACCATCAATCAGATCGAAAGTTTCAATACCTTTTGGCAGAGCCTGACTGACGATCACAGCAATTTCCGCCTTGGCGGTACGCTGATCCCCTCGCAATTTCACCAGCCAGCCATCACTCCAGTTTTTGGTGCGTTTGGATTCCCATAGAATAGTGCCGCTGGGTTGACCACCGCTGCCTGCAACCCGTTGCAGTACATCGCCGCCAAATTCGCCTTTGGCCACCGGTTCAATCGCATCGTAAGGAAATTTCGCACGCAACAGATTTTCCAGCTCAAGCTCCAGAACTTCTCCCTGTAACTGCTGTGAACCCTGTTCCGCCTTGCGCTTGAGCACTTCAATCTGTGTTTGCATCGAGGTGATGGTCTGCTCTTTTTCCGCGACCTTCAGTCGCATGGCTTCTTCCGCTTCCTTTTTGGCCTGATCGCGTGTCTCTGTCAGGCCCTCTTGCACCCTTGTTTCGACCGTCAGTTCCAATTCAC
>QIGT01000041.1 GCA_003230835.1 Gammaproteobacteria bacterium | reverse complement strand
GTCATGATGACTAAGGACGCAGCACGCAACGTGGACTGGGGCTCGTTCTACGCCGATGTCAGCAATCGAACCAATGACATCCGCATCAATTTCAGAGGCCCCTGCAGACCATTTATGAACATCAAGGTCCGCGCCGCCACGCGTCGACTAGATCTAGCCGCATTCCTCAATAGTCGTTCGGGGCAGGATCTTCCCATACATGACACCTTGGATGTTATGCGGGCGACACTGAGTGAGCAGTGCGAGGGCTTACAGGTCTTACGGCTGAAATTTTCCTCTAGCCACTATACCACTGAAGACTACACCTACGTTGGTACCATGACCAAAGCCAATAATTGGCAGTTACAAGACGGTATTGTTGCCACAAACTTCGACCATGAGTACCGCTTTGAATTTTCCTTTCGTGACGTATTCAGTGTGGCCGGTGTTTACTACAAAGGCACCTGTACCGCCGACCCTGTGCTCACAGTACAACCTCGATACGCTAACAACAGCGAACGCGCTCTAGCTAAAAAGCCCGATTTCGCAAGCTACAACATCGTTGCAAAACATGTTGCCATTATATATGCGGACCATTGCCCACAGATAACGTCTATAAAATTCATCCTCAGCCCCATTCCCCAAGACTACAAATGCGAACAACCGGGTGATTGTTTTTTGGTAGCAGAGAAAAAGAAAGAGTGGGTTGTCGATGCCAGCCAGCTCACACCCAAGAAATACTACTCGCCAATTCATGACTTCAACGATTTTGTGGAAATTCTTGCCGCCGGTGAGCACCATATCATTGATGATTACCAAAGCTATTTCGCGTTCTTTTTTGAGAGCTTCATTGGGATTTACTCAGACCAGTGTAAGAGTCATATACAAAACCCCGTTGGGCGCACCATCCAACCTATCGAACGGCGCTATGACTCCAACGGCTTCCTAATTGACGAACGCAATGCTGGACCAAAACGGGAAATTTGGGTCGAACAATCTTACGCCAGCAATTTCGACCGCTACTTTGGATCTTGGAAGGCCTGGGGCACCAAGCGCATGCTCAATTCAATGATATCCAACAACCCGAATAGACAATTGGGCCGGATATGGCAATCCACCACCACTGCAATAGGATTCTTTACCCGCAATTACAATACGCTGGAAAATACGGTGCGAAATCAGTGCAGCGACGGTCGTCTACAAGCTGCCTATGCAAACATGTTGAACTACGCTAACCGACAGCCTGCTATAAAGGGCCGATTTAAAACAGACAAAAAACCTCTTACCAAAACGACTAAGAATGGAATTTCTGCACCCCATGCAGCCAAGCAACTTGAGGCCGAAAAAGCCGCGCAGGGCAAAGAAAAATCTGCCGCACAATTGGCAGATGAAGCTAATCAACAGCGTAAAGCTGAAGAGCGACAACAACGCATTCGAGACGAGATCGCCAAACGTAATGCGCCGCGGCACGCACAACCAACACAGCCCGCCGACACCGCTAGTGCAGATAGAGCCAATGAGCTGCAGTTGAAATATATGCAAAAGCTAAAAGAGAACATGGTTCGCAACCGGGAGTTTCAAACTCAATTGAGGGATGCTAAAACACCGCAACAGCGCGCCGCAATTCAAGCAGAGTTTCAGGCTTACCAAAAGGAATCAGCGGCACAAATGAAACAATTGGGACAGGATTTTCAACAGAGCCGTTAGTAAACATATGCATATTGTTGGATAGCTCTAGTCTTGCTCACCGCCCACAGGCGTCCACTCGCTCTCCAGTAAGCGTGCCCCTCGAAGTATATTCCCCATGGCGTAATTACCTTCGTGGCAAGCATATTCATACACTTTGTCTGAACTGTCTGTCCACGCATATTCCCCACTCCAGGGCGCCGTCCATGCGGTGCTGTTTTCGACTGTAAAATCATAGATCAGTGTCCCGTCGTCTCGCATGTTAAAGCGCTCCGTCACTTCAAGCTGCTGATCCGAACCCACCAGCCCACTGATGGCCTGGAAATTCTTCGTATGGACAACCAGTGTATCTGCTTCCCAATGACCAACCGAATCGCCCATCCACTTTCGATTAACCTGCGAAGTGTGCTCTACATTCATACGAATCACCCGTGCATCGTGCACCATTTCTTGCAGAATCATCACATGATCTTCAGTTTGAACAATACGCTTGTGGTTATTATAGAGGCTTGGCAGCATCGGCACTGTTGCGGCAAAGCTGATAAGACAACGCTCTGAGGGTGCCAAACTTTCCGGACCATCAAATGGTCCAGGACCTGCGTGGGCTAACCAAGATGCTGTGCCGTCGTTGTCATGAGCAAAAGATTTATAAGCCTTAGCCATTCTTGCCATAGCCGAAGGAGTGTGTGACGGCTGACGACCATTTGCAGGGTCATAAACTATAGAGGTGCGGAATTTGCCATCAATTTCAAATGCCTTGCTGCCTGGATCAATCCAGAACGCATTGTAGCCACCAACGCCACCAGCCCCAGCAGTATTGTTGCCATCTCCGCCTTTTGTTGGCGCACCTCGATCCGGATCGCTCTCCTTGTTGGCAAAGTCAAAAATCGCCTTAGTTCGAGCTACAACAACATCTGCTTCTTCCTGACTCATGAACTTGTTGTTGCCAAATTCTTTAGGACGATTCAATGGGGTTAACGTGCCGGTATCGTATACCCCAGAAAAATCCGGCTTGCCGCTGGCAGTTCGCTTGATATCCGCATGCAACGATGAGGTCAATATTAGGCAGAGGCATAGGATCAAAGGTTTCATGTCGAAACACTCCCAGTAGCTATTGGACACGCATGTCTATCCTAGCGACATATGGGTAGCTCTGCCTGGGTTTGTTTAGCGGTCCTGCTGGCAATGGTGCGTCCACATGACCCCCAGTTATCGTCGCCGCCACAACATTTTGTCTTTTAATTCAACGCCTTAGACCACTGCATTGATCCTAAGCAAAACAGGGTTTCACCTCATATTGATCGTTTCTTAGGAGGCCCCGAATCTGGAGCCACTGATGGGATTAATTGCATAGCTACAAGCGCGATGCGCAACGATCCGCGACCGCGGCAGTTCCATTTGCTGAGGCACCGCCCGCATTGATGCGTGTTACGTTATGCGTTACACTGCATTCATGATCAAAGACTTTAAGCACAAAGGGCTGGAGAAGTTTTTCGTTACCAATTCAACCCGAGGAATTCAGTCCAAGCACGGCAGTAAGTTACGAATACAACTCGCAATGCTCAACGCTGCTACAGAAGTCGATGATATGTACAAACCTGGTTGGAATCTGCATCAGCTGAAAGGTCAAAAAGCCGGTACTTGGTCAATAAAAGTCAGCGGGAATTGGAGAATGACTTTTGGATTTGAACAAGGCGATGCTTACATTGTTAATTACGAGGATTATCACTAATGAAGCAACACAATCCACCTCACCCAGGTGAATTTATTCAATCGGTCTACTTGGATCCTTATTCGGGCAAAATTTCTCGCAGTGAGATAGCCAGAAGGCTAGGCGTTGCGCGCCCGACTTTCAATAGACTGGTTAACGAACAAAGTAATGTCAGCCCTGAAATGGCTATTCGCCTGTCAAAGGTGCTTGGTGGCTCGGCTCAGAGTTGGTTAAACATGCAAATGCACTACGACCTTTACCATGCTGAAAAATCTGCAAGATTTAACAAACTTAAGAAGTTGGATTTCGAGCGATTGTCCGCCTGAATATCAGTTCTGTCGCAAGCTTTGGGTTTACCAAAAAACAGTGTACATCAGGCGCACCTATCCTCTGGCAGCAAGTTCGTAAAACTGCGCCCATGCTGGCAACGAACTCTTGTTTTGACCCTTCTTCAACATGCGCCAGAGTTCAATTCCTGCCAAGGTAGCACGCGCCGACCGAAATGATTTGAAGCCAAGCATGGGGCG
>QIGT01000441.1 GCA_003230835.1 Gammaproteobacteria bacterium | reverse complement strand
CTCCCTTGGCCGGCGGACTACTTTCACACACCCCAAACTCTCATCCAGAATTAGCTGCGGTGATCAAAAATGTCTTGCAACCGCTAGCTGCGAACAAACACGTAAGTACTGCAAGCCTGGCATTGGCCTGGGTTTTCCAACAGCCTGGTATTACCGCTGCCATCACGGGTGCCAGCACACCAACACAGATCGCACAACTCGCCCAGGCACTAGAATTAGAAATGACTGGCGAGGAACTAAGCAGCCTCACCAGCGCATTTTCTCGCGTACCACTCATCCACGATTACGAACGATCTGGCGGACCCTTGAAAAAATTCAAACGTCTCCTGCGACGAGGCCTTACTCAGCTAAAAATCATTTCACCTTAATATGGCCAAACCCATGACCAACCTATGAGTACGTTTTACGATAGCGAGCATCGAGCCCTGCAGGATGAGTTCCAATCTAGAAATCTGGCAAATCGCTTGGAAGAATTGATCATCAAAGATCATCTGGACGAAAAAGCGATGGAATTTGTCTCGAGCCGAGACTATTTCTTTTTGTCTACAGTAGATCAAGCTGGTTTTCCTACCGTTTCACACAAGGGTGGTGACATCGGCTTCGTAAAGGTAGTCGACAATAAAACTCTTGTATTCCCATATTTTGATGGCAATGGCATGTGGCTGTCCATGGGCAACATCGCCGGTCATACGAAACTAGGAATGCTGTTTATCGATATGGAAAACCCACATCGATTGAGAGTGCAAGGTACCGCAAAGTTGGTGAGAGATGCAGACATACTGAACCTGTGGCCGGAAGTCGGTTTGGCCGCGCAGATATCAATTACTCAAACTTGGATCAACTGTCCGCGATACATCCACCCGGTGAAGAGACTCAATACGGCACCTCATGTACCGAAAGTTGGCGAAGAAACACCGCCTGCCGAGTGGAAGTCTTTCGAGCCGGTCGCCGATGTCGTGCCACCTTCTCCTCATACCTTCAACAAACCAAAGAACTAAGGCGAGCCTATGAAAGTGTCCGAAGCTGTCGCACAACGGGCGTCGATACGTAATTTTCTCGACACCTCGGTAAGCCAAGTAACCATAAAAGAGCTACTCACCAAGGCCTCTCGCTCTCCATCTGGGGGAAACCTGCAACCTAACCTTGGCGAGTATTCGTGTTGAACGGCGATGGCATGTCTCGCTTTCGTTCTCATCTGCAACAAACCCAAGTCAAAGAAACACCCGCCTATACAATTTACCCAAAAGGGCTTACGTCGCCCTATCGCGATTCACGTTTCAAAGTAGGTGAGGACATGTATGCCTTGTTGGGAATTCCACGGCAGGATAAACCTGCTCGATTTGCCCACCTGGCTCGAAACTACGACTTCTTCGATGCTCCATGCGGTTTCTTTTGTTACATCGACAAACAAATGGGACCACCGCAGTGGTCTGATTTAGGTATGTTTCTACAAACCTTTATGTTACTAGCACAAGAAGCCGGGCTAGACACTTGCGCCCAAGAAGCCTGGGCGATGCGCAGCAATGCGGTCGCACAATTTTTAAACCCAGACCCGCAACTACTGTTGTTTTGCGGCATGGCAATTGGCTATAAAAACCCTGACGCACCCGTAAACACCCTAGTTTCGGACCGTGAACCGCTGGACAATTGGGCAACATTCATCGACTGATGTTCATCGACGGATAAGCATAGACTAAGGACCGAGAATGAATACTATTTCTATATCTGCAACTCGCCTCGCACTGCTTACACTGGCGTCAATTGTGGCAATCGCATGTTCCGACCAACCGAGCAATAGTGAACCAGTAGAACCGCAGCCCTCTGTTATGGAGGAACAAGTTGTACAACAAGTACCCATCCCGGGCACGCAAAGACACCTGCTGTATTCAGCAGAAATCGGCCAACACTTTACCATTGACGTGGCTGTTCCAAACGGAACTTTCGACCAACCTCTACCGGTCATCTATCTAACAGATGGGAATTGGATGTTTCCCATGGTGCAGGGTACGCTGCAACTTCTTCGTCTTGGCGAAGAAGTACCTGCTGCAATACTGGTGGGCATTGGTTATCCCAATGCCACGCTCAACGAAGTAGCGAAGTTGCGGACCCGCGATCTTACGCCGAGCGTCGATGCAAACTTTATCAAGTCTCTAGATAGCGCATCCAACGACCAACCGCCAACGGTTAAAGCCGGGGGCGCGGACGCATTTCTACATTTCATAGACAGCCAAGTTAAGCCTTTCATTCATGCAAACTATAACGCGCATAAGAATAACGATATTCTTATGGGAGACTCCCTCGGCGGTCTCTTCACTTTGCATGCTTTGTTCACCCGGACCGAGGAATATCGTCGCTACATCGTAGGAAGCCCCTCATTATGGTGGGATGCGCAAAGCACATTTGCGACTGAAATAGCCTACGCAGAATCTCACGACGACCTAGATGTCGATCTGTTCATCTCTGTAGGCGGTTTTGAAGAGGGTACGCCTTTTTCAATTGACAGCGCAAAAATGGTCACCAACATGCGCAAAATGGCTAACACTTTGCGCGGGCGTGACTACCCCTCACTACGCCTGACGGAATACGAATTTGACAAAGAAACACACTACTCGGTCATACCGGCGACTTGGAGTCGAGGGCTCAGAGAAGTTTTCGGTACCGAAAAAAGCGGCCTATGAGCGTTTTTTCCAACTACCCTTGACCGCGCACCGAGTTTGAACCAGCGACATACATCAATCCGGCCATGATGGCCATGTTCTTGATGAAATTCTGTGTTTCATGGGCTTTCACTACACCTTCTTCTAGATTCCAAAAGTCATGCATGAATAAACTGATCACCAATGTTGTACCGGCGAGTAGAAACGCCATGAGCTGTGCTCTGTAGCCAGCTAACAGTGCGGCGCCACCGCCCACCTGCACCACGATGGTGATGGCAAGCAACACTGGAATCAACGGCACGCCATGGGCAGCCATGTAGTCGCTCATTTGCGACCAACCGGTGATCTTACTGATACCCGGTACAATGAAGTACAAACCCAGTAAACCTCTGCCCACAAGAAAAAGTGCTCGTTGCGCCAACGCGACCTGACTTTCCATAACGCTCTCTTTTTATTATTGCTGTGCCAGTAGCATGCCGGTGATGGCTACACTGCGCAACGATATTCTAGGCTTGCAGCAAACGGCTATGCCTTAGTGTTCTTTGTCAGCTCCCGATCCAAAGCGTTAGAGAACGCCTGAATTTCCTTCTTTCCATAGCTGTCTGGTCCACCCGAAACCATACCGCTGCTACGCAACTCATCTAAGATGTCACGTCGATTCAGATGGTCTTTGATGTTTTCCGGCGTGTAAAAAGTACCCCGAGGATTTAGCGCGCGACCACCCTTGGTGATGACTTCGTCTGCCAACGGAATGTCCGCAGTCACCACCAAATCACCAACCTGTAGACGACGCACTATCTCATTATCAGCGACATCAAATCCTGAGGGCACTTGAATGCTGGAGATGTATTTTGATGGTGGGGTTTGCAAAAATTGGTTGGCGACCAAGGTGACGTTAACCTGACGCTTGTCCGCTGCCCTGAAAAGTACTTCCTTAACCGGTCGCGGACACGCATCTGCATCCACCCAAACTTGAAACGTCACGCGTTACGCTGCCGTTCGGGTGCTCTGTTGCGCATCAACAGATGTGTTTTCTTGCGCAGACCTGTTTGATGTTGACAGTTTGCCGAACACCAAGGTGCCATCTTCTAACGGTGCCTTGCGAATTAGCTTTTTGTCCAACGTGTAATTTTGAGTATTTCGCCAGGGGTCAATGTCACCTTGTTTCGGAAACAAGTGCATGACACGCTGCATGTAGCCCGCAGAGAAACCATCAATCCAAGGGAGAACATCCATATCGGTGTGCTCAGCGCGAATACACGGTGTGACTTGTTTAACACCCACCTCATCCATGTGGTTGATGACCCGAGTCGCATATTCTGCGGTGAGATCAGCACGCAATGTCCAAGAAGCATTGATATAGCCGAAAGTTTGAATGAGATTCGGGATGTCCGAATACATCATCCCTTTATAGCTAAAGGTATTGGGGAAATCGACCACCACGCCATCCACACTAAAGTCGGTGCCACCGAGTAGCTGCAAGTTTAGGCCTGTGGCAGTCACCAAGATATCTGCTTCAATATGTTCGCCAGACTTTAGCTGTAAACCTGTCGCGGTAAAGTGTTCAATTTCATCGGTAACCATCTTGGTCTTCCCCGACTTAATCGAGTCAAACAAATCATCGTTTGGAATGAGGCACAAGCGCTGATCCCACGGGTTGTATTTGGGGGTAAAGTGCTTGTCCACATCATAGTCTGGACCCAATGCAGTTCTGACCAACTTCAACAACATGGCCTTAACTTTGGCCGGATGGGTACGAGTACGATTATAAAAATAGCGCTGCATCTGAATATTTTTGAATCGAGTCAACGCATAGGCCATCTTGCCTGGTAACAACTTGCGGCTCAGGTTGGCTAACTTGTCGACGTCTGGTCTAGAGGCGACATAGGTTGGCGAACGCTGCACCATGGTCACAAGCTCAGCTTCCTGCGCCATGCTCGGCACTAACGTCATGGCGGTAGCGCCACTGCCGATCACAATGACTTTTTTTCCACGATAGTCTAAATTTTCTGGCCAATGCTGAGGATGCACAAGTATGCCTTTGTAGTCATCCATACCTTTGAATGCAGGCGTATGGCCTTGCTCATAATTGTAGTAGCCGCTACACATCATCAAAAAGTTACAGGTGAAGGTCGCAACTTCTCCATGGCAATGGGTCACTACAGTCCAAGTACTTTCATCAGAACACCAAGACGCTGACTTGACCCGATGGTTAAAGTGGATATGAGGAACGATGTCGTTCTCAACCGCGGTTTCTTTTACGTACTTCAAAATTGACGGACCATCGGCAATGGCCTTGGCTTCAGTCCAAGGTTTGAAATTGAATCCAAGGGTATGCATATCGCTGTCTGAACGAATACCTGGGTAACGAAACAAGTCCCAGGTGCCAC
>QIGT01000145.1 GCA_003230835.1 Gammaproteobacteria bacterium | reverse complement strand
CGTGATTGAAAATGGCTGGGGTAGTGACTATGCCTTCAAAGCAGACTTCGTCATGGATATTCTCGACGAAATCAATCTTCCGAACTGCGGCACGCTACCGGATATCGGTAATTTTCAATACGATGACCCGTACATAGGCGTTGAAAAAATGATGCGGCTCGCCAAATCTGTTAGTGCAAAGAGTATCGATTTCACGCCGAGTGGTCGTAACAAGTTTTGGGATTACGATCGTTTCATGACGATAGTTTACGAGTCCGGTTACCGAGGATATGTCGGTATTGAGTACGAAGGCTGCAAGAAATCACCATTAGAAGGTGTACTGCTTACGAAAGCATCACTGATAAAAGAACGAAACAAATTGGCGCAGAAGGCCGAAAAAAGAAGCGCTTAATTTTCGCCCGATGCTTTTTCGCTATCGCCATCGTGGTTGAAACGCGCGTCGTTATCACAAAAATATTAGACGCCTGTGAATTCAGCTAAAGTCGCCGCCTCACGCGCCAGAATTTCAATGGCATTCCAGTCACCCGCATCAATCAGGTTTTGTGGCACCATCCAGGAGCCGCCAACACAGGCCACATTGGGCAAAGCCAGATAGTCTTTGGCGGTTTCGAAGTTTATGCCGCCAGTGGGACAAAAAGTAATCTGTGGCAATGGGCCATTGATCGATTTGAGCATCGGAATACCCCCCGCCGCTTCAGCCGGGAAAAATTTCATGCAGGTGATGCCCTGTTCCAATAGCCTCATCGCTTCACTCGGCGTCGCTATACCGGGCAACAAGGGAAGGCCCTGTTGGCGTGCCGCATCAATTAAGGTATCCGTCGCACCAGGGCTGACTAGGAACTGGCCTCCTGCCCTGGACACCGCCGCAACATCCTCAGGCTTAATGACTGTGCCTGCCCCAACACAAGCATCAGGTATCGCCTCCTGCATCGCACTAATAGCTTCCAAGCCATGTGGTGTGCGCAAAGTCACTTCTAATACTTTAAGACCACCCCGATACAACGCGATAGCCAACGGCACTGCGTCGATTGGGTTGTTAATCACAATTACCGGTATTACCGGTGAGCTTGTCATGATGGCTGCCAACTTGCTATTCAATGCCATTTACGCCGTTTTCTTATAGTGCGTCGTATAGCCAGTGCGCTGCACCGGATAACGCGGGGTTATCGCCACTCATCAGCTTAACCCCGGAAAATTGCTGGCGCCTCGCTCCGCGCTTTCTACATTAGCGCGAAACACACTAAACAGCTCACGGCCCATGCCAAATTGATTGCCACTCAAATCCGGCGCGGTCACGATACGTTGACTCAGTTCGGCATCGTCAACCAATACGTTGAGCGTACCCGCTGCGGCATCCAGGCGGATTATATCCCCTGCGCGCACCTTCGCCAGTAGTCCTCCATCGAGGCATTCCGGTGTTAAATGAATGGCAGCAGGTACCTTGCCCGAGGCACCAGACATGCGCCCATCGGTAACCAGTGCTACTTTGTAACCCTTGCTTTGCAGTGAGCTTAGCGCGGGTGTCAGCTTATGCAGTTCCGGCATGCCGTTGGCTTTTGGCCCCTGATACCGAATCACCGCAATAAAATCTTTATTCAACTGACCCGCGCTGAAGGCTGCATGCAAGTCGTTCTGATCGTCAAAAATAACAGCGGGAGCCTCGACAATGTAGTGTTCAGGTTTAACCGCTGAGGATTTAAGAACGGCGCGACCCAGATTCCCGGTCATTATCTTCAAACCACCATCAGCGGAAAAGGGATCCGCGGCGGGTCTTAATACATCTGTATCCAACGATTTATCAGCACCTTTGCGCCAAATCAGCTCACCACCCTGCAATACCGGTTCCTGTCGATAAGCATCCAAACCCGGCTCGACGGCGACTGTTAAAATATCTTGGTGTAACAGCCCTTCATCTAATAGTGTCCGCATCAGGAAAGTCATCCCTCCTGCTGCATGGAAGTGATTTATGTCAGCTTCACCATTGGGATAGATTCGGGCCAACAGGGGAACAACGACTGATAATTCTGAAAAATCATCCCAGTTCAGCGCAATACCTGCCGCTTTAGCAATCGCTACAATGTGTATTGTGTGGTTAGTGGAGCCACCTGTTGCCAACAAGCCAACCACGCCATTAACAATGGCTTTTTCATCCACTGCCCGACCCAGTGGTCGATAGTCTTCTCCTTGAGCCGTCAACTTAAGTACCTGCTCTGCCGCGGCTTTGGTTAATTCATCGCGTAGCCCAGTATTAGGATTAACAAAGGAGGATCCGGGCAACTGCAAACCCATAATTTCCATTAACATTTGGTTGGTATTGGCGGTACCGTAGAAAGTACAAGTGCCAGCACTGTGGTAAGAAGCAGACTCGGCGGCCAATAATTCTTCACGCCCAACTTTACCTTCCGCATAAAGTTGTCTTATTTGTGCCTTTTCATCATTGGGCAAGCCCGACGGCATGGGGCCGGCAGGAACAAAAATCGTCGGGAGGTGACCAAACGTGAGTGCCCCAATCAACAAGCCCGGCACGATCTTGTCGCAAATACCCAAACACAGGGCACCATCAAACATATTGTGGGAAAGCGAGACAGCAGTCGCCATGGCGATCACATCCCGACTAAACAGTGACAGCTCCATGCCGGTTTGCCCTTGGGTCACGCCATCGCACATGGCGGGTACACCACCAGCAAACTGGGCAATACCACCGGCAGCCCTGATCGCTTGTTTTATCTGTCTTGGCGTATTTTCATAGGGTTGGTGAGCCGACAACATGTCGTTGTAGGCCGAAACAATACCGATATTAGACTTGGCAACACCTGTTAGATCAGATTTTTCCTGCGCCCCACACGCAGCAAATCCATGCGCCAAATTGCCGCAGGATAAGCGCGACCGATGTGGTCCCACTTCACTGGCGGCAGCAATTCTTGCGAGATAGTCGGACCGTGTTTTGCGGCTGCGCTCAATAAGTGTATCGGTGACTTTTTGAATCTGTTCGTTAATCATATGCCCTACTCTTTATTCAGGGTGCCCAATAGACATCTACCGGCACGCGTTGCTGTTGTAGTACCGCACTGACGGGTAGCTGCTTAAAATTGGTACTGCTCAAGCCGTTTTCATAAACTTTCAGTTTCTCTTCGCCAGTAATCAGCAGAATTATTTTCCGGGCCTGCAATATGCCGTTCAACGTCAACGACATACGTTCAGTATTCTCGCCGGTCACGTCACTGGATTGCGCCTGTATCGCAGAACACAGACTTTCATTTTTCAGATCGAGCGCCGCTTCTAGACCGGCCGAATAAGGAAATAAAGACGCTATATGTCCATCAGGCCCCATCCCTAAAATCAACAAGTCGAAGGGTGCGGGAATCTCCGAGTACGCCGCGTTAACCTCACAGACACCTGCTTGCGCTGTTTCACTGCTGTTTTTCATACCGACAAATCGCGCCGCTGCCGCTTTATCCTGAAGTAACGACGCTTTTATCAGCGCGGCATTACTGGCCTGATGGTTTTCATCAACCCAACGCTCGTCAACCAGCGCTATGCTAACGCTTTCCCAATCCAAAGGCGTTGCGGACAACGCTTTAAACAAGGGTTCTGGAGTCCCTCCACCAGACACAAACAAGCTGGCCTGAGCTCGAGCACTCAGAGCTTGCTTCAAAATCCGTGTACATCGCGCCGCCAACGCAATGAATAACTCAGCTCTGCCTTGGAAAAAATAGGTTTGAATTGACGTCTTGTTATTCATGTCACTGTTTATCATGGCTCTCTCGATTACTGGCTATGAAACCAAGGCTCAGCACTCTCGGGGCCCCAGCTTCCAGAGGGATACTCTTGAGAGGCAAGCTGCTCGCTTTCCCAGGCAGCAATAATCGGATCAATCCAAGCCCAAGCTTGATCAACCTCATCCCGATGAGTAAATAGCGCCTGATTGCCTTC
>QIGT01000142.1 GCA_003230835.1 Gammaproteobacteria bacterium | reverse complement strand
GCTTCACACGTATAAACTCTTTTGCCGCATCTTGCTCAACAATACCAACCGTGTTGATTAAATAGATAAACGGCGCGGCACTGCCATCCATGATGGGTACTTCTGCTGCACTCAGTTCAACCACGAGATTATCGATGCCAATACCCCATAGGGCTGACATTAAATGCTCAACCGTGGCCACCTGTACATCACCGCGTCCAATACTCGTCGCCAATGTCGTATCCGACACGTTCTCGGCTATGGCGCGAATTCGCTGGCCGCCCATGACATCTTTACGAACAAAAACAATACCAGTGTTCTCCCCGGCAGGGCGTAATGTCATGCGTACTTTTTCGCCTGAATGAACGCCAATACCGATGGCGTGGACAGGCTTACGAATCGTTCTTTGTCTGAGCATATATAAAGGTTCTTATGCATAAGCGGCTATCGAAAATCGTAACGGCTTATCTTTCAATGACTTGGAGCGGTACTATACAAACATTTACAACGAAAATGAAGGAAAAGTGGAGAAATAAATGGAAAAATGTGAATCAAGTTGTTTCGGAAGTGTTACGCCTTTTTTATTCTTATTTTTCAATAGGTTACGCATAAATTAACGCAGCCTTGGGCTGTAGTGAAGACAGATACTGCAACAAATCTGCAGTTTTCCAATGTGCCTGCAGCCAAAGTGAGGCGGCTACTCAGTCAAGAACCGATTCGAACAACTCCAAATTCGGGTGCCCGAGATAAGTACCTTTGGGTGCACTGGTTTGCGCGTGGGCTCGTCGGAAGTGGTCGGATTCCGTCCAGGCTTCAAACGCTTGCCGATTAGCCCATTGTGAATGGCTGGCGTATAACGTCTGCTCCTGGGTAGTCTCGCCTTTAAGCAAGGCGAAGGATACAAATCCAGGCACTTCAGATAGGAAACTCTCTCGCTCACGCCAAATTTTCTCGAAACCGTCCTCAAAACCTCGAGCAATTTGAAACCGATTCATAGCCAAGAACATGCAGATCTCCATGGGTAAGTTGATGGTATTGTTAGTTTACATCTCAGCGCTGGTATTAGAACGTAAAGCTTGATTAAACTTACACAATGACAATGCCCCTAGAACAGAATTTGTATCCTTCTAATAAAATCCTAGCCGTTGCACCCATGATGGCTTGGACAGATCGACACTGCCGTTACTTGCATCGATTGTACGCCCCTGGCGCTGTTCTTTTTACCGAGATGATCACCACGGGTGCTCTATTACGCGGCCAACAATGGCATTTACTAAACAAAGACGATGCAGAACATCCACTTACATTACAGCTAGGCGGAAACGACCCCGTCGCCCTGGCTCAATGCGCAGTGGTAGCACAAGCCCGAGGCTACAATGAGGTCAACCTGAATGTTGGGTGCCCCTCAGAACGAGTCCAAAAAGGAACCTTTGGAGTCTGCCTCATGCGGCAACCTTCCTTGGTCGCACGCTGTGTTTCAACAATGCAAAAGGCTTGCGATCTACCTATCACGGTTAAGTGTCGGCTTGGTGTGGACGATTATGACAGTGATGAGTTACTTAATGCCTTTGTCGAAGAAGTGTCGGCCGCTGGCTGCACCACATTCTATCTGCATGCGCGCAAAGCAATTTTAGGTGGACTGACCGCAGCACAAAATCGAGAGATTCCACCCTTACAACCCCAGCGTGTCAAATCACTAAAACTCAATCATCCAGAGTTAACGATAGTTATCAATGGCGGCATAGCGCAACTCGAAAACGTAACCGAGTATCTGCAATGGGCAGATGGGGTGATGATCGGTCGCGCCGCGTATTACCAGCCCGACTTGTTGAGCCAATGTCATAAGTTGATGTATGATCGTCTTTTCAATCCCTGCAAACAAAGTATTCTAGAACGCTACCGCCTCTACATCGCTGAACAACTAAAAAAAGGGGTTCGCTTACATAGTATGACCCGCCATTTACTAAGTTCCTGCAACGGCCTTCCAGGTGCTCGACGCTTTCGGCAGACACTCAGCAACAGCCAACTGTTAAAGAACAATGACGCATCAATCATAGAACAAGCTTTAGAACATGTATTCAAGCGAGCAGCCTAATGCTAGATAAGTTCCTCGATCTATTTTATCTATTTCGAGAATCAGACCAAGAAGAGGCACCCATTGAGCCAGTGCTGGCAGCCGCAGCGCTGCTGTTCGAGGTCGCCTGGGCTGATCACGATATTGAACAAGTTGAACTCGACGCTATGTCTGCGGCACTCACAAAAATATTCTCTATAGAAGCGGCACGCATGCATTCAATAGTCGAACAAACTCGCCTGAATCACGAGAGTAGCGTGGGCATCTTTCCTTTTACTCAAGCGCTCAACGAATCGCTAAATGCGGAACAAAAATACCAGGTGTTAAAGTCCATGTGGTTGGTGGCACTTGCCGACAACAACATCGATCGATTTGAAGAACATACGATTCGTCGCGTAGCTGATTTACTGTACGTGGCTCATCCCATTTTCATCCAAGCCAAACACGCGGCCCGCAAAGAACAGCTATAGTATTGCTAGCCGGCGGAACATCTAGACCGTACCGCCTCATCCTCTAATGCTGTCACTAAATCTTTGAATACCGCATGATTGTGCTCATTCATCTGCATCAACACTTGATGAGATTCAATCACATGCTGGCGCATAGCTTCTGCGGCCAATTCAGCAGCTACCGGCAACTCTGCAAGACCCGCCCTACCCTGATACTTTTCATCAACGATGTTAAACACTTCATCGAAACCCATGTTTTCCAGCACCCTTAGAATGTCTGGCACTACACATAGTAATGTAGGTAACTGTTGCTTTTCTCGTTTCACAGATATTGACAATTTTGCCAACACACCAAGCGAAGTACTGTCTATGGCTATAGCCTCGCCTAAATCCACAAGCACAGCTTTGAACGCACTATCGTTCAGCATAGACTCAAAGTAATGGTCTAACGAGGCGCATAAGGTGAGTCGCACGTCACCCTCAAATCGTATGACATACACACCTTCATGGTTGCCCACTAAAACTTTACCGCTCACGTGATCATTCTCCCGCTAGCTTTCATGATGTATTAACAGGCAACTAACATCATCAAGACCTAATTGCGACCGATCTAGTGACGCCCAAAGTACATCCATGCTGTGCGCCCGGGTAACCAGTTCACCTAAACGCTTTTCTTTAGCTTCCAAAGTCGGTTCAGAAATGAGATCTAACACGCCGTCGGAAAACACAACTACCTTTGCACCCACGGGGAAGTCTACTGATTTGGTTTCGTACTCAAGGTCCACGAACAAACCAAGCGGACGACCCTTTTGCTCTAACGAGGCAAGCTTGCCGTCCACAACCATCATGGCTGGTGGAAGTTGCGCGGCATTGGCATATCGCAGCTTACTTTCCTGCATATCAACGATGCCAAAGAACATTGCCACGTGTTTATCAAATCCCTGGTCCAACAATTCTGAATTGATCCACGCCAAGATCTCACCAGGGTTTCTTAACATCGAATTGCGATACTCTCGGCGTAGACGGCGGGAAAAATTTTTTAACAGTACGGTAACAAAGGCTGAAGAGGCGCCATGTCCCGCCACATCTGCCACATAGCAAGCGAAGTATCGGTCGGTAATTTGAAAGTAGTCGATAAAATCGCCACTCAAAATTAACGAGGGCTCAATTTTATGTTGCAGGCGATAGGCCCCAATACCCATTGGGTTTGGCGGCAACATACCCATTTGGATGTATTGGCCCGCTCGCTGGTCTCGCTCTAGCTCACCTCGCATGGCAAGCAACTCAGCATTTATCGCTTGGCTTCTTTTCTGATTCCGCAAGATTGTTGAACTGACTTTAGCTTCGAGCACGGGCTCATCTAAGGGTATTTCCCAGCAATCTTGCACATTGAAGCGCATACACTGCAGAACAGTGTCGAGCGTAAGTGGTGAACGAGAAGCAAATACCACGCCTACTC
>QIGT01000428.1 GCA_003230835.1 Gammaproteobacteria bacterium | reverse complement strand
GAGTTTAAGCTGTGCGTAGCTTCTCATTGCGCTCATCCTTCTTGCCGGTTAGAGTAAGCCTTAATGTTACCGTTGCTTACCCTTTCACCGTTAAATAGAGTTGCACTTGCTTGTTGAATCCACGGGTTAACGCGTGAGCACATTGCGCAAGAACATCGTTTCCTTGTTCACCCTTCAGGGGGCGAATTACTTTCTTCCGTTGATTACGGTTCCCTACCTAGTGCGCGTTCTCGGGGCCGAAAACTTTGGGCGGATCGCCTTTGCCCAAGCCTTTATTCAGTACTTCGTCGTGCTGACAAACTACGGCTTCGATCTCAGCGCAACGCGCGCCGTAGCGCTCGTGCGCGACGATCCCGAGCGCCTGTCAAGCCTGTTCAGCACCGTGATGATCGTAAAATCCGCGCTAATGGTGCTCGGATTCGGGGTGATGCTGCTGATCGTCAAGCTTGTTCCGGGGTTTGACCGGGATTGGTCATTGTACGTGGTGGTCTATCTCATCGTGGTTGGAAACGTATTGTTTCCTATTTGGTTATTCCAAGGGCTGGAGCGCATGCGTTACATCACCACGCTGACCCTATTTGCGCGTTCTCTGGTCGTTATCGCCATTTTCGCATTTGTACACCACCGCGGTGACTACCGTTTGGCTGCAGCGTTACAGGCTGGAGGTATGGTAATCGCGGGCCTGCTGGCGCTAGCCGTTATCCCACGATTGGGCCATATGCGCATGCGTTGGCCCGACATTGCGCAACTGCGTCAAGTCATGGTGGACGGCTGGCATGTGTTTCTGTCAACTGCTGCCATCAGTCTCTACACCAGCAGCAACATTTTCTTTCTCGGTCTGTTGACCAACTCTACGGCCGTTGGATATTTTGCGGCAGCGGAAAAGCTTATCAAGGCTGTACAGGGGCTAATTACTCCAGTCTCGCAGGCGGTCTACCCCCATATCGCCACCTTGGCGGTTCGCTCGCGTGAAGCCGCACTTGCCTTTATCGGCAAGCTGTTGCGGGTTCAGGGAATCGCAACACTTATCTTGTCATTCTTGCTTTTTATTCTGGCGAAGCCACTTGTTCATCTGCTGCTGGGCATCCGGTTTCAGGCCAGCGTCGGGCTTGTAGAATGGATGGCCGCATTACCCTTTGTCATCGGCCTATCTAACGTCTTTGGTATTCAGACCATGCTCAACTTCGACATGAAACAGACTTTCAGCCTCATTCTTGTCGCTTCCGGGCTGATAAACATTGCGCTAATCATTCCCTTGGCCCATTGGCTAGGGGCGGAAGGGGCCGCTATCAGTGTGCTGCTCACGGAAATTGTAGTGACCATACTCATGGGTGTGGCGCTTATGCGGCGCGGCTTACTCCGAAAGATGATAACTCGTCGGGTGGCTCAATGAACGCAGGCCCTGACATTCTTATTATCGGGGCCGGATTTGCTGGTGCCACTTGTGCCCGGGAACTGGCCGATGCCGGGTACCGGGTGCTGGTTATTGACCTGCGCCCCCATATAGCGGGCAATGCCTATGACGAGTACGATGCCTGCGGTGTGCTCGTTCACCGCTATGGCCCGCACCTGTTTCATACTAATGCCAAGCGGGTTTTTTCCTGGCTTTCGCGCTTCACGGAATGGCGTAGTTACGAACATCGCGTGCTTGCCGAGGTGGATGGTCAGCTCTTGCCCATCCCCATCAACCGCACCACTCTTAATCGGCTCTATGGTCTTGACCTCGACGAGGCAGGTATAGCCGAATACCTGGAGCGCGTGCGCGAGCCGCGCAATCCCATCCGCACCAGTGAGGACGTCGTGCTCAACAGCGTCGGACACGATCTTTGTGATAAATTCTTCCGCGGCTACACCCGTAAGCAATGGGGGTTGGATCTTAGCGAACTCAGCGCCGGTGTCGCCGCGCGTATTCCCACACGCATCAACGATGACGACCGCTACTTTACCGACGCGTACCAAGCCATGCCTAAGGATGGCTACACCAAGTTGTTCGAGCGTATGCTCGACCACCCCAACATCAATCTACGGTTAAACACTGATTACGTACAGATCAGAGCGCACATAAACCCACGGCACACCGTCTACACCGGGCCGATCGATGCCTATTTCGACTACTGTTTCGGTCACCTTCCATACCGCTCGCTGCGCTTCGAGAATGAGCACATAAGTAATAGCGAGTGGTTTCAGCCAGTGGGTACCGTCAACTACCCCAACGAACACGCTTACACCCGCATCACCGAGTTCAAGCGCGCTACCGGCCAGATACACTCTGGCACATCCATTGTGCGCGAGTACCCGCAGGCCGAAGGCGATCCCTTCTACCCCATTCCCCAGCCGGAAAATGAAGTACGCTATCAGCAATACAAGGCCCTGGCCGAATCCGAGCCGGACGTTAGCTTTGTTGGGCGCCTCGCGCAGTACCGTTACTACAACATGGATCAAGTAGTGGCAGCTGCTCTAAGAACTGCGGGCAAGTTGATTAATATTTTGCCAAGGGAGGGAATCTAATGTCTCGAAAAAAAATATTCGTGTGTTCACCCACCGCTGTGACGGGGGGGCCAGAATTGCTACATCAACTCGTTCATGAGTTGAGAAACATCGGGCGTGCGGCATATATAACATATTATCCATTTGAAGAGAAATTAGAATGCCCAACTCCATATCGTCGATATGACGTACCTCAAGCAAAGTTAAGTGATGACCTCGATGCACTTGTTATCGTACCGGAAACGGCAACTTGGATTGCCAGACCGCTCAAAAAAGCGAAAGTAATGATTTGGTGGCTATCCGTTGATTACTATTTTGCTAGAACTGGAGATTCAAAAATAAGAGATTTTATATGGCATTTTTATGGTTTGGTTCACCCGCATGATTTCAGTAAGAGGAAAATACCTTTATTCTTCATGAAAAAATATGTGCACCTTGCTCAAAGTGAATATGCTAGATTGTTCTTGGAGTCCATCGGTATAGATAGCAAGTTGCTAACTGATTATTTGAGCAGGGATCACATAAACGAAGAGCGGGCTATGACTTTAAACTCGAAGAGGAATGTTATTTGCTACAATCCTAGGAAAGGTAATGGAAGATCGTCTATATTAATAAAAAAATACCCTGAATTTGAATTTATCCCTATACAAGGTCTAAGTGCGGGCGGTGTATGCGATTTACTGGAATCTTCAAAAATATATATGGATTTTGGTAATCACCCAGGAAAAGATCGAATGCCTAGAGAGGCAGCCATGGCAGGTTGTTGCATTATAACTGGACGAAGGGGCTCTGCTGCAAATAAAGTCGATGTTCCGATTCCAGATGAATACAAGTTAAATGATATGGATCATGAATATCTTTCTGGGTTTGGAAGGCTTGCCCAAGACATTTTTGAGAACTACGAAAAACATAATGTCAATTTCTCGAATTATAGACGATTGATACTTGGCGAAAGAGGTATTTTTAAAAGGCAGGTTAAAGAGATTTTTGGAATGCTCACTTTGATCGCTCGCAAATGAATGAGCTCACTGCATCGGGTTCTGCTGTGCATGCAGTGGTCGTGACCTATCTACCTGAGAGAGGCTCCTTGCTCGATCTGCTGGTGGCGTTAGCGCCGCAGGTAGTCCGGGTGTGGGTGGTGGACAACACTCCTCGGATCGATGCGCGGGTGGAAGAAATTCTGAGTGAGAACGAGTTACCCAATCTGCGTCTGATCCGGTTGGGAGATAATCTTGGAATTGCCAGAGCCTTGAACGTGGGGGTTGAGGCGGCCATGGCGGCCGGCGCCAGTCACCTGTTGCTGAGTGACCAGGACAGTCTGCCGCACGCCGACATGGTGACCGGTCTGCTGCGTGCCGAGCGTGAATGTTCCGCTCACGGCAACCGGGTTGGCGCAGTGGGAGCGACTTTTACCGATGTGCATACCGGCATAACCTTTCCCTTCCAGGTGCATGTGTCAGGTAAATTTTTTTAT
>QIGT01000002.1 GCA_003230835.1 Gammaproteobacteria bacterium | reverse complement strand
GCTGCATTCGAGCATGCGATTGTCTGTCAGCACGCAATTATTCAGATAGCAATTCGACAAGTTAGCAAATGAAAGATTGCTATGGGTGATGTACACCTTGGCCAACTCGCTGTTGCCAATAGGCAGCCGAAAATCTGCATTGGAAAGATCACAGCCTTGCATTTGACAGTGATGTAAAGCCAGCCCATAAGCAGAACAACGTATGAAATTTACGACTGTGACGTTGCAATGATTGAACTCGACCTCGCGCAGGGTCGCTTGGCTGAAATCTGCTGGATTCTCGCTGGCGGTATCGTTGAACTGACAATGATTAAAGGCAGTGCCTAGTAAGTTAGTTGCGCGAAAATTACACCCGCTAAAGTTGCAGTGATCAAATACGCAGTCAGAGAGTTCACGATGAGAAAAATCTTGATCTGAAAAATCTTCATCAGATGCACAGTGTCCGGGTTTTAATTCTGCAAGCTGATTTTCCACTGTCTATCAATATCATATGAAGTTAAGTCTGCCTAGGAGCGAGTTGCATTGCTCAGCACGAGACATTTCTGGAGAAGGCTGGGAGGTATCCTGCCTAAGTGAAGGCAGCCGCATAGTTACTATCTTGTTAGACAACAGATGTCGCTTGATAGATCGGGATTGAATTATAGGCTAGCTATTAGTTTACTGAATTTTTTATTGCTACCGTCAAACATTCGTGAAAGGACTATCATAAGCATCGAAGGAGTTATCCATGAATCGCTTTTTCATTCTGAACTTCAGTAAGAAAATTTCCCTCGCATTGTGCCTACCAGCATTGATTCTATCCCACGGAGCTATAGGCTCAGATCAAAGTGAAACTGCATTGATAATAGCCAAAGAGTTGAAGCGCGCGGAAGAATTGGAACAAGTTTTTCGACGGAATACCCGAACCATAGATATGTCTGACACGTTAGCTTTAGCCATGATTGTTTATCGTCTAAGAACTCCAAATTCAGAAGAATTCGAACTCGATCAAGAACGCACAAACGCTTTCGGAATTTCTGATTTGAAAGATCAGAGTTTGATTGGCCAAACCTTAAAAACGCATACAAAAGATGTCACAGAAATGCTGAAAGCTGAAAGATCGACTATTTGTGATAAAGCTCGGGCGGGCAGTTCGTCGAGTGAAATTGCAAAAATGCTACATAACCTAGACGAGAGTTTCTTTAACAAAAATACTCAAACATTGACCGAACTAAGAACTGCCCTCCCGTTGAGTGCTGCAACGAGCGTGACACTAGATGAGTTCGTTGCAAACGCTAGTAACAAAAAAAATATGGGATCTCAGTTGAACTATTCCGGGGTGTTTGCAGAGGAACCTGAATTCATGCTTGGCCGTATAATTAAGAAATGCAATGGACCCAGCTTAGGAATTATTCCTTCATCACCGTTCGGAGTGCTTTAGTTATGAATAGGTTTGTGAAACGGGTCGTCACGCTTATTTTTCTAGTTTTTGTCGCCAACAATGCGCAGGCATTCACTATTGTTTCATGCGAATGGGATTCTTGGCCTTTTGGCAACGCACCTAATCCCACCCACACCTCTCTAAACCTAATACTTCCGGCAGAGGACCTCATTGGGAATGATTTGGAAGGAAACGGTACTTTTTCTAATTCCAATTTCTCTACAATTGTTGGCCCGTTAACTGCTGTATTTGACAATGCGCTTCAACCCTTCATCTCGGTACCGATAGCCTGGAGAGATGTTCCTACATTTGGCTTCTACGATGCACTCTGGCAAAACAGAGCCGGGTTCAGTATCGTCATAAATCTCGGGGAATTTGGCGGATGCTTCACTACTCTGAAAGAATCAGATGAAACTTGACATGACAAGTTTGTATCGTGGGGAATAGAGTACACCATGAGCGATCATCCGATTGACCCAGCGTCACTTTCTTTGGACGTCATAATATCGTACAACTGGCGAGCAATTATTCTAAACTCTCGGTTACTCATCCCGTTAGACATGTTGAGGTATTGGTTTTCACTCAACTGTGGCACGTGCTTTGCAATTGCGGACCTCAAGATTGTTGAGACATCAGCGCTCACTGAATCTACCTGTGTGAGAAAAAATTCACCTCTCAAGCGACGCCCCGCTGTATTCAACCTATCAATTTCGCTCGCAATTACCTGAATTGGCAGTACATCTAGTCTCTCAAGAATCTTGGATTCATCAAAGAGCTGCGCGCGCCTGATGTTCTGCGCTGTACGATCAACCTCAGTTCGGTTGACCCAATCAAGTACAACATTCGCATCTTCTGTTGAAATGACGAGCTGTCGCGCCATCTGTGCGACCCTCTCTACAGGGTCGACATTCATTCCGAAAACTCGACGACACCGGTGTTCAATTCCAGCCGCTCGATCAATGTCGTCCATGTTGGCCCCGGTTTACAGACGCTTCGTTTACGCGATGTTACCTCACTAACAAGAGATGACAATGGCTCGCCAGCCACTGGAGACGCAAAGCGGACAACTCATGTGTTATAAAAACCGGACTGTTCTATTTGTTACCTAGGCGCGAATTGCCTGTTGCACGTGGCATACTGCGTGTGGGGGCTTTAAGTGACATCAAATACCAGTATCTGGCGAAACACCCAATTTAGAAACTATCTTGGAAGTACGGGATTTTCCGGCATGGCGTTTGCGATGCAGCAGTTGCTCATCAGTTGGATACTCATTGGCATCTTGTTATTACCTGCAGACCGAGTAGGTATCATTCAAGCGATCATTGGCTTACCCGGCGTTTTAGTGATGCTCCTAGGCGGTGCGAATGCCGATCGTTCTGACCCACGAAGATTGCTCATCGGTATTTATTTGTTCGCGCCGATCTTCCCCTTGTTCTTAATCGCCATGGATTATGCGCAATGGTTCAGTGTTTGGAGCGTCACCGTCTGGGGTTTAGGCATCGGTATTGTGCAGTCGTATTCTATGCCCGCACAGCAAGCCATACTCAACCGCATCAGTGGCTCTGCCGTTCAGCAGGGTGTGGCGGCGGCAACCGCAGTGGGCTTTCTGGTACAAATATTGGGCTTGGCTGTTGCTGGTCAGGTCGATCGATTTGGGGTCAGTCCGGTGCTGTTCTGTCAGGGCGTGGCGTTTGCTCTGGCCGCGTGGACCATAATGAGCTTGCACAAAAACGACAAAAGTATGGATAAACCTACCGGTACTGCTGTGCAAGGTATCTTAGAAGGTTTGCGAGCAACCCTAGCCAGCCGTGTCATTACCCATGTATTGGTGATCAATTTTGTGTCGAGCATATTCAATGCCGGCGCCTTCATGACAGTGTTTCCCTTCATCGTAAAACGAGTTTACGCCGGTGATGCGTTCGACTTAGCGTGGCTGAGCGCGGTTTTTTTCTTTGGCGCGGCCGTGTCTAACGCTTTGATCATGCGTTTTATGCCCTTACTACACCCTGGCAAAGTCTATTTGGTGTTTCAATTTTCTCGTGTGCTGGTGCTGACCTTACTTTACGTGCAGGGGGATTGGTGGCTGCTTACGTTGGCCATGCTTTTATGGGGGTTCAATATGGGCATTACCAGCAACTTGGCGCGAACAATCGTGCAAGAGTCTGCGCTTACTGAGTTTCGCGGGCGCATTCTGTCTGTTTTTAGCGTCAGTATGGTGGGCAGTGCTCCCATAGGTGCGGTGGTGCTAGGATGGTTAATAGAAACTTTCGGTACTTTGAATGCTCTGTTACCAGCGATGGTCGTGTCTGTCGTATTGTTTGTATATGGGGTAGCCTTTAGCGATGTGTGGCGCTATCGAAGTCCGCAAGCTGAAATGGAGTTGAGCCAATCGGCAACAGGGCAGACTGGAATATAACCTGCCGGAGAATTACGGGTCAGAGAACTAAGGATTGGAGATGAAGAGTGTCTCATGAAAGCGATGGCGATCAACGCGATGTGCGACGAAAATATGCGCTGAACGAGTTACGACGAACGCAACTTAGGTCGAATCC
>QIGT01000469.1 GCA_003230835.1 Gammaproteobacteria bacterium | reverse complement strand
AGTCCCGAACTGGCGGTGCCGTCCTCTCATGGGTTCGTCCTGAATACGAAGGGTCTGTGAAGATACTAAATCACCTTCTGTATAGATGAGGCCACCAACCGGCAAGGCGCGGGACAATGCGGCTTTAGCATCATTCGCTTCACCTGGTGTTCCATCGAGTAAGGGCCTAGTGATAGGGCAGGAACGCCGTCCCAGTACAGGCGTGAAACAGGGGCGAAGCAAGGCTTCAGCAATGACCGTCAGTGTGACTGGCGCATTTTGCTTTTCGCCGATGGCAATTGTGAATGCGGCATCAAATAGGTATTCCCGCCTGGACACCACGGGATTTTTGTTGGCGGAACCATCCACCTTACGCGCAGCAAGGACGGTGTGAAAGTCCGCGAGTTTAATCGCAGGCTTTTTGATGGGCTGCTCTATGCCCGGGCGCATTACGGTGCGATCAATACGCACAGTGAACTCAACGCTTAGTCCTAATTGCTCCAATCCTGTTTGGTCTGCCCGATCAATACCTAGGCATGCACCCAATAAACCCAATAAGGCACTACGAGTGGGAAATATACTTGATGGACGAAAATCTTCAAAGGTGTGCATGCCCCATGCCTGCATGGGACCGTCCAGCCGCAAGATAAGATAGCGTGGCATAGCAGACTCCTTATGCTTTCCCGTCGTTAGCAATCCAATCTTCCAACGTCTTTAGCGAATCTAACGCAGGTTTGCCGTCGAGCTCAACGCCTTCTTCCACTGCAAATGCTTGTGCTTGTTCGTCCAGGCTATAGGCGTGGTTCATGCGTGCCCAATAATTAGCCAGGGATGCGATGGAGGGTTTGAGAAACCCCGCGACTTTGTAATCATGTTTTACCGGCTGTTCAAATGCATTGGCCAGTGAAATAGGCTGGTTGGTAAAACTGACGATCGCAAAGTCTGCGAGATTATGCGCGGCGAAAGATTGCTGTTTGGCGCTTGGCACGACTGTCGCCAGCAGATGGAAGGCATGGCGGGCAATATCTAGGGCTTGCTGGCGCGATTCGGTCGTTTCTTCACTTTTGATGTCTGGCAGTAACCCCAAATTCACCTGTAGTTGTTTTAGATTAAGACTGGCATAACGATAAAATACACCAGCTGAAAATTGTTGAGTATTCAAGTGCCCTGCCCCGGTTTCTCCAGCATCCTGGGTTAGGTCATCAACGGCAGTAAACCAATCTACGTCCTGCGGTTCAACTGCATGCGTGGTGATGGCATGCGCCACAGCAAGTGCACCATCAACAGGTAAATTGCTCATCAAGCCACTAGTTGCCATACGACCGGACAGGGCAATATCTACGGTGTTTCTCATGGCTGCCCGGAATGGTCGAGCATCTTTTTCGATTTGCTTTTCTAATTTTTTAATATCCTGTCCATCGGCTTGGACCAGTTCGCAGAAATGCGCTACTTCATCCACTGACCATGGGGCAACTGCATCGTCTGTTACTCCATCCGTGATCTTTTCCTTTCCAGAGATCCATTCCACTGTACGACCGACCAATTCGGCGTCAAAGCGATCTTTAAGTAATTCGGTTAAGCGGGTTTTGAGTTTATTTAGATCACGTGTGCGTACTGAAGGTTCACCTAATTTGGCGGAGTAATAGTCGCTCATGCGCATTGAGCGTTTTAGCGACTGGCTGGAAATCCGAACTCTGTTGACTCCACCAAATACGGCAGTTTTTTGCATGTTCATGTCGTCCCGGTTGAGGCAGGACGGACTGTGGGAAATCAGAACGTGAAAGTTAACGAAATTCTTGTCACTCATTTTTTCTCTCCTTTAGCGGGGCCAAAACGGGCAATATAAAAATCTTCGACAAGTTGGCGTTTGGAGTGTTTGCTCCAGTACCACACCATCTTGCCAAATTCCGACCAATTCACCGTTGGTTTTGCGTGGACCAAAAGCCTCCGCAACTGCACTATGTCGAGTGGGGCATGGGACCGGGCCACTTGCAGAACCCGTGCTTCGGCTATGTTGGCCGCCGCGAGTTGCGCTCCAAGAGATTTAGCGTTGGGCGCATGGGAACAACTGGGCAACAGATAGGCCAGACGCAAGTGGCGGTCACCTGGACGCTGGCCAGGGAACAATCGATAGAGTGCGGGAATGAGGCGAAGATTGTCGGGTTCAGCTGCACGGCGAAGTTCGGCTCGTGCGCCATTCGAGAAATTTTCATCCTCGTATCGTTTTCTCAGCGCGACGAAATCCGGCAATTCAGTAGTCATGCGTCCTCCTTCAGCTTGGCAAGGTCAATATTCATGCTACGCCGCGCCCAAGCGATTATTGGAATCAACTCGGGCTTCATTGCGTAAGGGTCGGTAAGTTCTTTGAAAATTTCATGGCAGTGAATACCAAGTTGTTGGGCAAAGCCAGATCTCCGGGTGGCCCATTCTTTGAACGTCAGTTCATTTGAAAATGTTTCATGAATCAGGCTTTCGGTACGGGCATAAAATAGTTTCTCAGCGGTTTCGTGGATGGCTACGCCGATACCTTTTAATCCTTTATCCTTGTGGCCCTTAGAAGCAAAAAAGAGTTTACCTCGTAAGGCTTTCTTTGCTTCTTTGCCAATCTCGACCAGTTTAGGCAATCGACTCTTATCATCTTGCCAGCCTTGGGCAAGGCTCATCATTTCGTGATGGCGTTCCAGTACTGATGCTTGCTTGGTGCGATAGCCACCAATCAGTAAATGCAGGTCGCTCTCGCCAAGTTCATTGGCTTGGGTAATGGGACCGGCTGGGACCGAGCCCTCTTTGGCCTCAGCCTCATTCATGTTTTTCGGTACGACAAATTCAGACAACAGAGTCCATGCCGGGGCAGTTTTGGTGAAGCTGGAAAATTTCTGTTCCATTACGCCTTTTTTCAGGTTCATAGTCATCGCACCGTGCGGGTGTGGCCATATGCCTTCTATGGTGAAGTTAAATTTTTCTTTCCGAAAACCGGAATATCCTGTCACAGCTTCGCCGCTTAGTACATCGCAAGGGACAAGCTTTTCCATTTTCACAAGTTCCACACGGGCAGGCTGCCAGAATAGGCCACGCACTAGGCCAATCTCGTTCCAATTAATGGTTGTTTTCTCCTTAATTGTTTTCACCCAGGTTGGCTGATCTTCTTCGAACCCAGGTATTGCAATTTGCCGTTCCTGTATACGTGGTCGCGTCAGGACATTACGCCAGACTGTTTCGCGTAAATCTTTTCCATATACAAGCGTGGTAATTGGTGCCCCACCGCGCAGGCTGCCTTTGAATCCTCCGCCGAAACTTGGGCAATTGGATGCCTGATTGAATAATGCAATTGCGGCCATCGTTCCACCAAGGTAACCCACCTCTCCCGCTTCATTGAAGAATGCGTGATTGTTGCCTTCCGGCAAGCCAACTAACAATTTTTGGATGGGCGTGTCATCGGTAGCTTTCACTCCACGTGTCTGCATGAATGGCTGTGTTGGATGGTCGAGGTCAAACCATTCCCGGCAAGGATGTATCCCTGTAGTAAAATCATTCAATGGTAGGAGATGATTCAGACGCACTCGCCATGCAGGATCATCCTCTGGCAAAAACATCACTTGTGTCATACACACAAGCAACTGCACGCACGCCAGTTCCATGTCGTCACGCGAAATGCTTACTTGCCAGTTTCCCGGTTCGCATAACAGTTGCTGATATGTCAGCAGATGAAATGTCCCCGTGCCACCATCAGCACGAACGGGAATCCACGGGTCTTCAAGTAGATTCATAACTTTCCTCCCAACACCCAAATAGCTGTGAGCGCAACAAGTAATGCAAGTACCGCGATGCCGGTTTGGTTAACCTTGCCAAGTTCTGAAATCAATTCCTTAACCGCATTAATAACCTCAACCACTATAAAGCCCCTCATGCTGTGTTAATTTGTGGAGTGGCTCTATATTTATCAGAATATTTATTAATTGTAAAGCATATAAGTGTATTTGTATTTCATTGGATAATTAAGG
>QIGT01000147.1 GCA_003230835.1 Gammaproteobacteria bacterium | reverse complement strand
AGGTCAACGGCAACTAGAATGTTTGAATAAGCCATGGTGTCTATCCCGAAAAGTGATGGGGCTAGTTTATCGGCTTGAATCTCTTCTACCATGAGGGATTGTGCGCGAGCACCTAGGTAGTTCTACAGAGGTGAAAATATAGGTGAAAGTGCTCGCCGTGGGACGCTCATTTTTACTCAAATATCAGTGCCCCGTCGTCTAAATCTGCCTGGGGTAGTTCGTCTTTTTCAGTGTAATAGTCTTGCTTAAATACCCATGGTTCATTGTCACCTTGTTTCGGCATCAAATGCATACTTCGCATGAGGTAACCGGGGTTGAAGTTATCCGGGTCGACAAAAGGCAATGCTGGCATGTTCTGATCTTCGTCTCGTAGGCGTGGTGTAACCACCCTCGAGTTGTTTTCCTCCATGTGATTAAACAGGCGGCAAACAAATTCTGCGATGAGGTCTGCGCGTAATGTCCAACTCGCGCGAAAGTATCCAAACACCCAAGCCATATTGGGAATGTCGGAATACATAATGCCTCGATAGGTCCAACTCTCAGCAAAGTTCAGCGGCTCTCCGTCTATACGGAACTCAATGCCGCCGAGTATGCAAAGATCAAAACCGGTGGCCGTGACGATAATATCTGCTTCAAGCAGTTGTCCCGACTTGGTCAATACTCCGCGTTCGGTGAAAGTGTCAATTTCATCTGTCACTACGGATGCTTGGCCCGCCGCAATTCCCTGAAATAGATCGCCATCTGGGATGAAGGCTAGGCGTTGACGCCAAGGGCGATAGCTTGGCGTGAAGTGTTTTTCAACATCGTATTCACTGCCTAGATATTGACGGGCAGCGTCGATCAGCTCTGTCTTGAGTGCCTCAGGCTCTTCAAATGAGCGCCGGGTAATTTCTTTCTGATCGTTGAGAATTTGACGGCGCACAATCTCGTGGGTCCATTCGTGCGGAACATCCAAGTTACGCAGTTGGTCAGCTAGCTCATTTCGATTGGGTGCGGGCGCGAAGTACGTGGGTGACCTTTGCAACATAGTGATGTGTTTGCAGTCGCTGGCCATAGCGGGGATCAGGGTCGCAGCAGTAGCCCCGGAACCAATAACCAATACGTTTTTGTCGGTGTAGTCCAGTTCGTCAGGCCAGGTTTGCGGGTGTACAATATCACCTTGAAAACTTTGCATACCTGGCCATTCGGGAACGTAGCCACGGTCGTGATTGTAGTAGCCTTGGCACATCCATAAGAAATTTCCGCTAAACGTCTTGGTTTCATTGGTGTCGCCATGTTTGACCTGTAGGGTCCAGAGCTTATCTTCATTGGACCAGGAGGCCGTAGTAACAGTGTGTTGATATCGAATGTGCTTGCGGAGATCTTGCTCGTCTAGTACTTCGTCTAAATATTTTAGTATTTCCTCAGCGGTTGCTATGGGTACCCCGGTCCATGGTTTCCATTTATAGCCAAAGGTAAACAGGTCGCTGTCTGAACGAATACCCGGATAATTGTGGGTTAACCAGGTGCCACCAAAACTATCCTGGTTTTCTAGCAGTACAAAGCTCTTCCCGGGGAACGCAGTGCGGAGGTGATATCCGGCGTCAATGCCTGATATACCAGCGCCAACCACCAATACGTCGAAGTGTTCAATGTCTTGTTTGTTTTGCTGATTCACTACATGCTCACTGATGATGCGGGATACACCAGCGTAAGGTTGTTCGCATAAAGCGATATAGTGAGTTCTACGTATGGAGTGCTATACCCAGTTCTCGATGCGGTCACATATGTCTTTGCGAGCGTTCGATGGTTCAGTTAAATAGTGGTCGCCTGGGGTAAATTGTAGTTCTTTGCTTTGGCTGCCTATGGCGTCATAAATGCTGTGTGCATCGCTGGGGAACACGCCGGTATCCGCCATCGATTGAATCACCAAGGCTGGGGTGAGTATGCGTGCTAAGTGTGGTGCGCCCCGACATTGTGATTCCTTTAAACTCCACATAGACAGCCAAGTGCGTAGTGTATTGGTGAGACCAATACCACGTGGGCTGAAGTTTGCTTTCTTTGGATCTCCGGCATAACAAACCCCTACCGGTCGGTCAGAGGGGTCAATGTCGCCGTCGAGTAAGCGAAGATCTGCCCAGGTTCTATACAGGTTAAAGGCTCGGTCTGAAAAGCCCAGATCTTTCAATCGAGCCAATTCCGAGATGGCCCATTCGGTGATGCGGTTGTTTCTCGCCTCTTGAGCCGCTCGGTAACGTGTTATGAATTCGCCGCTGTATGCGGGGCCATGATTTTTATCAAACATATTCAGTGCAGGCACAATTGAGGTAGGGTCGGTTTCATTTGCCACCGCAGGATCCATCCAGGCGGTCAATACCTCTGGCCGTCCAGCGTGAGCGTTCAATGATATATAGGCATCACAGGGGATCAGTTCGTTCACTGCGGAGGGGAGTTTCAGGCCCCGGGTCGCGGATATGTTTGGATCACTGGCTTGAGATTGATAGGCGGCCATGAGCGAACCGCCGCCAGAGTTTCCAATGAGGACAATCTTTTCGATATTGGCTTGCTCTCTTAGCCACCTCACGCCGACGCCAATGTCGATGAGGGCGTGTTCAAGAATAAAATAGGGCTCGTTACCACGAAAGCGAGTATTCCAGCCGAGAAAGCCAAAGCCTCTACTGGCTAGTAATTCTCCTAAGTAGTGTTCGGAAAAGTCGACGTTATAGTGTGTGGCGATGAAGGCGGTGGTCGGTTGGGTGTTTTCTACAGAGTAGTACAAACCTTGGCATGGCATAAAACCGGCACCATTGCGGGCACTTGTTGGGGAAGTCGAAGAAACAAATTGTCGTTGTACAGTCACAGCTTTCTCCTAGGATATTTCAGATCAATAAGTCTGCGCCTATTGCGTGGTAGATACTGGCTGCGTCTTTAAGCGATTTGGCGGTTAGTCCGGGCACACCGTAAACCTCCACGCTGATCTGATACTTGGATTTGATCGCCTGCACCAAAAGATCGAAGTCACCATCACCTGACAGTATGATGACGGTATCTACATTTGGCGCCATTGCTAGTACGTCTATAGTGATGCCCACATCCCAATCGCCTTTGGCAGAGCCGTCTTTGCGGGTGATGTATGGCTTAAGTTTAACTTCGAAACCGATGTGTTTCAGAGCGCTTTGAAACTTATGCTGCTGATCATCACCACGATGAATTGCATAGGCGGTGGCGTAGACTATGTCTCCTTGCTCGCTGATGCGTTGCCAAAGCGTACGATAGTTGAATTGCCGTTGGTAGACATCTCTGGTGGTGTAGTAAATATTCTGCACGTCTACAAAGATGGCAATTCTCGCAACGTCTGGTGTCGGTGTGCTCATGAAGACGTACGTTTTGTACCTTTGCTTTTGCTAGATTTTTGCTTTCCCGGCTTCTTCTTCAACGTTTGCTTTGCATCGGATTTACGTTTGCTGGGCTGTCTTGGCGCTTTCTTGTCCGAGCGGCTGCTACTGTCTATTTTCGATATTTTTAACTGTCTTCCGCACACCCATGCTTTGCGTAAATCAGCAAATACGTCTTTAGGCATACCTTGCGGCAGCTCGACCGTTGTGTGGTCTGCTCGAATGTCGATGAGTCCAATGTGTGCAGCATCGATGCCCGCTTCGTTGGCGATTGCACCGACAATGTTGGACGCTTCGACGTTGTGTTGTAAACCTACCTCTAGTCGATACTTGTCTAAAGTTGGATCAGCTAGTCGACTGGAGTCTTGTCTTTTTCGGCTTGGAGCGCGGCGATCGTTTGCTTTACTAGGATCTTTAGAATTACGAGTTGCTCTTACAGGTTTTTCTGCGGCAAGGCTGGGTTGAGTACCAAAAGCCATTTGTGCTAATGCGGCGGCGATTTCACTTGCGGGTACGTCATGTTCTTGTTGGTATTGATCGATGACATTTTGCATGAAGCCTAATTCGCCAGTGGCCAGCGTGTCGGTTATTTTCTGTTTAAATTTGGCAATACGTTGATTCTTCA
>QIGT01000125.1 GCA_003230835.1 Gammaproteobacteria bacterium | reverse complement strand
TGACCGATATTCGGACGAAGATATCTGACTATCGGATTAGCATCGAAGACATTGCACAATCCAACAATAAGGTCTGGTTCCGCATTCACGCGACGGGTAATCATATTGGGCCCTTGTTGGGTAAAGGGGCCACCGGTAAACGAATCGGTGTGGACACATTTGTGGTTCTAGAATTTAGCGGCGAGCGCATCATTCGAGAATGGTTGATCACTGATGTCATCGCTTTAATGAACCAAATAGAAGTCAGGTTCGCTGGTGAGGGGGATACGATACCCAATCTCGATCATTGATCTTGACGCTGAGTACTCTCCCTTAGGGTAAGATGGCAAACGCGTTGAGCGGAAAGGCGGTGGCTCCGCGGAACCGTGGTGGATTAACAACCAGTACAAACTCATATGTTGCGTGTTTTGCTAACGCCTGTGCTAATGCCTCAAGATTTAGATTTTCCACGAGGTAGATGCCATTGTCTGCTATGAGTATACGGTGGGCGGCAAATATCGTGCCTGCTTCGGTCACGACATCGTAGGTCAATGTGTCACTACCGGTGAGGAATATGTCCTTCTGCGCCAGCCATTTTGCTGATGCCGCACCGATGCCAGGGCGCAGCCCCATGTATTTGGCTTTGTCTGTCATAAAAAGTTGGCCATAACCAGTTCGAATCAACACTGAGACATCACTTGTTATCTTTACACCTTGAGCTTTTGCGGTTGCTTGCAGGTCTTCAGGCGTTATTTCGTAGCCAGGATCCAACATCTCAACACCTTTGTAACGGGCGATATCGAGCAATATGCCGCGGTTGACAAACTTCTTTTCCGGGTAAGTCTCAATACCTAGTGCGCCCAAGCCAACCGGTGATTCAACGTCGCTGGCGGAAATGCCGCCAAAGAGTTTGCCGTTATTTGAGACATGGCCGAGGGCATCGATTGTTGGTGCCCCATGTTGCCCGCTGAAAAACATCATATCACTGGCGAATGCTACGCCGCCTGGTACAAACCCTGCTGATGCTTTGTGGGTGACGCCCAAAGATTGTAGATAGGGTGGGGATAGGTCAAGCAAAGGCGCATTTGCATCCCAAATGAAGTTCAGCTCAATGATCTGCGCCGCGAGCACGTTGTTGATGAACTCAGCATTGTTGTTGGAATATTCTTTTGCCAACGCTGCCGCTGAGTTGAGCAAGACGTAAAGAATGGCAATATGTATAGTAAATCGTGTTTTCATAATTTGGCAAAGCTACCTTTTAGCAGGTTGGCAGATAAATTGGTGGTGAGATGATGATGTAACCTGTTTTTTTGGATACACTACTTCCTTAAATATACAATGTAAAGTATATCAAGCCTAATCCTGATTCAAAATGCGGAGAGTTCTTGAATGACACAAATAGAAAACAACATAGCGGTCAGCCCGCAAGACATGATGCAGCCTGTCGGTGCGTACAGCCAGGCGGTATGGGAACCGGCCGGGCGGACTTTGCATATTGCAGGTCAGACTGGCGTTACGGCTGATAAACAGATACCTGGTGATGGCGGCATAGAGGCACAGACGGCGCAGCTTATGGAAAATTTGCAGTTGATACTCAAGACCGCTGGAGGGGACCTTTCGAACATCGTCGCGACCACCGTTTACCTCACCAACATGGACGATAAGGTTGCTTTTAATAAGGTGCGCGAAAGATACTTCGATGGTTTTGTACCGCCAACCAGTACATTGGTGGAAGTGTCACAGCTGTTTGTGAAGGCGCTATTAGTCGAAATGACTGTGGTTGCAGTCATTCCCGGCAGATAACCCCGCGGGTTTTGCGGAAAAGCTATAGACGCCTTGGCGGATGCCTAGACAGGTGTATAGCGCAACATAACCCGCGAGCCGTCGGCTAGGCTGTTCTCAAATCGAGGCCCCCAGGTACTCCACGCGCTGGCATATTTGCGACTGAAAATTTCCAACACACGAGCATGCGCGCCGGAATCATTTTCCAGCGATGCGTTCATCGTCTGAGCGGGCAGTTCTTTATAACGTCCGTCAGATTTTTTCCATACGCCTACATCGCCGACCCAAACTTGAGCTTTCGTGAGACCGTTTGCGACCGCACGCGCCCGCCACGCTTTATCACCGGTCACAACAACAAAATCACTAGCGTCCCCTACATACCATACCTCGGCTTGGCAACGGCTAAGGTCACCGTTGGATTTCATTGGTGATATGTAGATCAGACGAGACTCTGATTGCGCCCAGACTTGTTGTGACACCAGCAGGCTGGGTAGTAAGCTACTTGCTGCTACCCCTAACGTTGCGTTCCTAACGAAATTTCTACGATTCACTTTGTTTCCCCTATTTACTTTAAGGTTGATTCCACTGCCACGGTAACAGGCCTGTCATGTACTTTAAACTCACAAACAGCCAGCTGTAATCAGAAAAGGGTTAAATTCTGCGTAGATAACGGGGAGATATTGCAAACCGTTGAGCTACTTGTTCGACATCCGACGCAGCAACACCGGTAGAATTTTACCGAGAATCTTTCCGAAAAAGCGTTTTAGTAAGCTGAGTGGCGGCGTGTGAGCTGCACTTGCAAAGTCGTTTAGGCCAAGTTCATCGCGAAGTCCTTCAGTAACCATAGCCACGGGTGTATCCAACGGTATGCCAGTACTGTCAGCAATTCTGTTCATGCGTTGAAAATTGGCAATGACCGCTGCTGCATCGACCATACCTTCGGTACCAATGACTCTCTCAAGCTGAACTCGCGCATCGGTAAGCGTCTGTGTGTCGTTTGCCAATGCATCCTCTGCAAATCTGAGCAACTCTTGGGCTGCTGGTATTGCGGCCACAACGTTACCCTCACTTGCGTTACCCGAAGTTATCATTGATAAGGCAACATCATTCCCGTCTATCTTGCTGCTTTCACGAAGCATTAGTGAATGTGAAGATGCTCAGTAAAAACAATCATTCAACGCGGAAATCCGACCGGCTAGCAACTCCATCTGCGCACGGCTGATTTTTCGATTGCCATTTCTACTGGGATTAATGACGTCGCGGGTTTCCAGATAATGAGCAGACGACAAGGTCTTGAGCATTCGTACAGAATCTGGCACCAAGCTCATAGCGATAAGCACGTTGCCCGTTTGCTTTTGACCATCGTATAGATCCGCCTCGTCACCATCAGCGCGACTCGCTGCAATGGTAGGTATCCAAGCACTTTCTTGTTGTGCACTTGTGGGCCGATATTGACTTGGCGCACCCGCGAGCGGACTGGGCAATTCCTCCAGCGCAACCCCCAAACATCGGTGAAAAGCATCAATGCTGATCACTGCAACCACGATACCCAACAATTCAATGTATTGTTCGTGCGACAGTCCGTTGGATTGACAATCAGACAACCAACTCTTCGTTAAGCGGGATGCATCCGTTGTTATGCGGTGCACTGCCTCTACTACAACCTTGGGTAAATGAGTCTTGGTGCTATGCACCCCCTGCACAGAAAAGGCAGACAAAGCCAACTTACGTTTTTGGCAAAAGGCACAGCTCCCGGCATTCCTGACCTCTGCTGCAATGGCCACGCGATCCTCACCTCGCCACCATGAACCTGGTGCGGCAATATTTTTCCAAATCTCAAGATGTGCCTTCGCAAGATCTGGACGGATGTTGTAAGCCACCTGGGAATAGTCAAAAAATACTGCAGCATCGCTCATTTTGATTCCTCCTGTTCGAGGTTTGGAGTCTTCAGCCAAACAAGCTCCAGAGCCAATCTAGAGCCGCTGGGTCCGCCTCCCGCAATCACTATCGGAATGTAGATTTCTTCGTTTTTCATGCTCGCGGCAAAGCCACCCTACTCATCTGCCACAGTCACTGGCGGTTCGCTTTGGCTCATAGCCAACACTGCTTCATCGCTTAAACCAATAAAATCTTCATAAGCACCCTCGGGAAAATTGGATAAATGCGGCCCAGGAGAATCCGCTGCCGGCTGAGGCACCTGACCACCTTGATCTTGATAACTCGAAGAGCGCGTATAGCGTGCCAACTCTTCCTCAG
>QIGT01000052.1 GCA_003230835.1 Gammaproteobacteria bacterium | reverse complement strand
CGTAGAATCATTCAGGTCGGCATAAACCGATTGATCTCGGTTGGTCCACGGTGTGGCAAACTCGCGCAACGTCGTATTGTAAAAGTTGGGGTTGTCCATGGCTTGCATCGCTGCATCGAGGGAATCTCCAGCAGCAATGCTTTGTTCCATCGCATCCAGTACGACAGCACTAGGCGGTACGCCTGTCAGTCGATCGTGTAAACGCTTGGCTTGCTCTCTTGGTCCAGCTGAAGATGATGCAGATACAAGTAGTAAGCTTGCTGCAATAACCGTAATACAATATTTGTAAAATCTATGTTTCTCGAAACCCATCCCGCCACCTCTCTCAATAGATAGACATTAAAAGCCCATCGGATCGGGTTTTGCGATGCTAATATTGGTTTCCATAACCTCTCACCGGAAAACCCAATGGCAGCGTCTTGTCGCCAGGTGCCGTCATCTAACGGCGAGCTGTATTCTCCCCACAACTCATGCAACACAGCCTCTCACAATTAAATACATAAAAATTGTTAGGTACGTCACATTTTTGACATACAAATAGCGCAATAACTAATTCGTTGTCTGGCATCTTGCTAAATCAAGGCCTCTTAAGTGGTTTACCGGCCAGAAAGCCTCAAATGTGCTTACAAACTCAGCATTGAGTCATAGTGTGATCCATGTCTAGCCATTTCATGCGATGATTTCCAATACTTGTCATCGAGAGAAGAGAGACGATTAAAGGGACGTTACCGTCATTCCGAGCGCGTCTAACGCGGACCAATTGTATAAATATTCATACTGGAATGATCATCGCAGAATCGTATTCGAATGAATCATGGCCTGATTTCATTGATTTTCAAAAACAAGGACGTACAGACACACTGCAGCGCAGCCGTGCACTTGATCGCCTGAGCGCGTGGCTCAATAGAGCGTTAAAGCAACTCTTGGGTATGTTGGGATGGCTATGTGCTGGCTTACTACTCGTGGGCGGATGGTTGCTGCGCGGTGAACTGCCTTTACAAGCTGAGAGCGGCCTCGGTTATGCCCTCGGCGTCTTTGCCATCTGCTGCATGTTTGTTTTACTCATCTTTCCATTGCGCAAACGATTCAATATTCTACGGTTTCTAGGCCCCGCTCGAAATTGGTTTGTAGTTCATATGACGTTAGGCGTGACGGTGCCCATTGCCGCGTTGTATCACAGTAACTTCCAGCTTGGCTCACTGAATAGTCAAATTGCACTTGTTTGTGCGTTTTTGGTCGCCGGTAGTGGGCTGGTGGGTAGATTCCTATATCGTAATATTTACACTGACTGGTCCGGCAAAAAATCGGCGATAAGAAAGCGCGCTGCGCCTAATCTGTTTTCTTCGCGAGAACTACAATTTCTCGCACTACTCGTTCAGCGCCTAGATTCTTTCGATCAGAGAATACTAGACGTTCGTGGTTCACTTTGGCAGAGCAGCAAGGCGTTGTGGCTCTTTAAAGTCTCAATGTACAGAGAGAGACAAGCGCTTAAAAATTTCAGTGTCAAACAAGTTCGAACAGTGGCGCTGCGTAATCCAACCATTGCACGAGAACAGGCTCGTTTGCTTAACGTGATTGAGCGCTATGTACTCTTTCGAACGTTACGAACTCGGCAACTTGTGCGAGTTCAAACGTATGAACGCTTGTTTGCGTTGTGGCATTTCGCACATTTACCTTTCTTTTTCCTACTGCTAGTTAGCGTATTCGTGCACGTACTGGCTGTGCATCTGTACTAAGTATTACGATGCAGAATAAACCAGCCGCCAAGCTATTTGCCTTCATGTTTCCATCGGCGATGCTTGTGTTGATACTAGTCTGGCCCATACCGGCATATTCTGCATCCTTGGAAGGATTACTATCCCCCGGTAAACTGTCCGACGCCCATGCGGAAATAGAAGACAATTGTAGTAGTTGCCACGATCCCTTGGGAAACAAGAGCCAAACGACTTTATGCACTACGTGCCACGAAGCTGTTGCCGAGGATCTGCGGCACTCTATGGGGTTTCACGGATTGCACGAAGGGGTGGCCGGCGCAGAGTGCCAGGTTTGTCACAAAGAGCACAACGGACTCGACGCACAAACCCTACAATTCGATCTTGATCAGCTAGACCATCATTTTACCGACTTCGCTCTTGCAGGCGCACACAAAGAAATTTCATGCGCAAGCTGCCACAAGCAAGGGGTAAAATTTAGCGCTGCGCCGAATGAATGTTCTGGTTGTCACGCAAACGATGACCCTCATGACGGCAACCTAGGGTCCAACTGCGCCGCATGCCATGATAGTGTTACCTGGAAAACAACAACCTTTAACCATGCCACTGCGCGTTTTCCGCTGGTCGGCGCGCATGCTTGGTTGAGTTGTAGTTCTTGTCATACGCAGAATGACTTCTCTACCGCGCCGTTACAGTGCGAAGGGTGTCATCAGAAAGATGATCCACACGAAGGACAATTCGGCGCGCAATGCGGATCTTGTCATAGTGAAACGTCTTGGTTAAATACAACTTTCGATCACGGAGTAAGTACCGGATTTTTACTACAGGGGCAGCACAAATCTCTGACTTGTATTTCCTGTCATTTGCCGGGTAAGAGTTTTTCTCCGAGCGACTCAACTTGTAACTCCTGTCATAAGAAAGACGATCCGCATGAAGGTAGTCGCGGTTCGGATTGCGGCAGTTGTCATTCACAAAATACCTGGCAGGCAACATTTGATCACGTCATCCAAACGGGATTTGCCTTGCACGGTTCCCATGAACAACTCGCCTGTAAGAGTTGTCATACGGACGGCCTGGAGGCGACTTTGCCAACAACGTGTCACGAGTGTCATCAGCCGGATCCACACCAGCGTCAGTTGGGTAACGATTGCGCGAGTTGCCACAACGAAACATCTTTCGTCGCCAGTGTACGTTTCAATCACAACCTGACAAGTTTTCCACTACTCGGGATTCATGCTGCGCTGCAGTGTGACAGTTGTCACGCAACAGCTCGCTTTCACGATGCGGATGCGCAGTGCGCTGGCTGTCATGATAAAGAAGACATTCATAACGGCAACATGGGCGAAGACTGCGGTTCGTGTCATAACCCAACCAGTTGGTCGAGTACTCGTTTCGAACATGGCGTGAGCGCTAATTTTGCGCTTTCCGGCATGCATACTGAGTTGCGTTGCTCGGCTTGTCACGATAGGCCGTTTATGCTGAAAGTCAGTTCAGAACAATCCTGTGTGCAGTGTCATCAAAAGGATGACCCTCACGAGGAGAGTTTTGGCAACGACTGCGCCCAATGTCACAACACATCATCTTTTGCTGAATTGAAGGCATTTGGACCATGAGGAGGGTAACAGCCCTCGTGTTGGTAATTCTTGGCACTATGGTGTGTTTGAGTGTGCAGGCCAACAACTCTCAATTCGATCACTTCACCACTGGGTTTGAACTGCGCGGGGCGCACGCACAAGCAAGCTGCGGTAGCTGCCACGCCAATGGTATCTTTGAAGGCACTCCTACCGCGTGTACTGCATGTCACAGTGATGCCGGTACTGTTGCGGCAAGCGCTAAACCTAGCCATCACATCATAACCACCAACCAATGTAGTGCCTGCCATCAGTCGCAGGCGTGGATACCGGTGTTGCGGGTGGATCACTTTGATGTTCTCGGTACATGCGCGAGTTGCCACAATGGTTTTAACGCGCAAGGGCAACATGCTGGACACATTCCGACCAGTGCAGACTGCGGTACTTGCCACAATACCCGGATATTTCGATGAACAGGGTGATGCGAGCTATACGTAGGTGGACGGTAATCTTAGTTCTGCCTTGGTCAACCTGTGGTTATGCCGCAAACTTGGTAAGTGAACTAGCCTACGATGATGTAGCGGCTGCTCTTGAAATATCTTTCGGCTGTACTATTCGATATCTCAGTCATGATCTTCAGACAGTCGATAAAACATTGCGAATTAAGCTATTGCCACTGTCTGCTTGCCGCCAATTGATGACCAGTTCCAGTAAAATGCCTTCATTGTCCAACGCAGGTGAAACACTGCTTGGTGCGCAATGGGTAGCCCGGGGCAGAGAAATAGAGTTGCAGTTGAACTTTACCGAAAACGGTACTTTTCTGGTCAGCCAAGGCAGCAACACGCATAAAATCTCGATAACGAATCGTCGCGGAATTGCTTCCACAAGTCAGATTATTGCTAAAAGACCGCTTCTGAGTGATGAAGAAGTCGCTGTACTTTTACAGCAAGCGCGCGGCCTCCTGCTTGATCAAAACTATAATCCAGCGATCGACACCTATACTCGTCTACTTGAAAACTCGAATGTATCATCGCACGCCCAGGCCCTTGAATACCTCGCTCTTGCCTATCAAATG
>QIGT01000065.1 GCA_003230835.1 Gammaproteobacteria bacterium | reverse complement strand
CTGGATCTGATCCTTGACAGGCTTGAACGAGACCTATCCCCAGTATCGCAGTCAAAAGTTCGCCGTGGTAGAAAGCGCTAGTGCCTGTACAGCGTAATTTCTGGGGTCGGAGTAGGGCGCCAGAGTAAGATAGGATCACCTACTAGGGAGAGGTATTTGCCATAGGAAATTGTGGTGATGTCACCCGTTAGCCTGCTTGCTGTTGAATCGACAGAGGTTGTAACTCTAAAGGTAGTGGACTTACCAAAGAAATTCTCATTCGGCTTTCCTGTTCGCGTCTTAGGCTAAAAGTAGGAACATCGGAAAACCCTATTTTGCCTTCTGCACTGACAATACTGGTTTTACTCCGGTACGTTACTCCGACCCCATCAGCCTAAATCGCCAGTAGGCCATGACCAGAATGGGCGCGAAGGCCAGAAGAAGCAACAGGCCGGAGGCTTGCGCCCAGGACGGGAAAAGGTGCGGACGTGCACCGAAAAAGGAGACTGTAGCAACTAACAAACCGAAGTTCATGCGCCACAAATGTCGAATTTTGGCCTGTCTATGCGGGTAGGGTCGCCTTAGGCGCTTGTAGTCTCCCAACAGAGCCAGCGCAAGAACCGTTGCAAAAATGTATCCGGCACCCGCTGGTGCATCGGTCGCACGAACGTTTGCGATCAGCGCGTACAGCTCCAAAGACAAATATCCCGCGAAGCACACGCCAGCCATACACATCAATCCGACTAAAACCGGTTTTGTTGTCGGCTTGAATGCAATCCAACCCGTTAGAACCATATAACAAGTAAGCAAACTCGATAGGGCATCAAAGGTCTTGCCTCCTGTGTAAGAAATGATGCCGCCTGGAATTGCCATTACGATCATGGCTGTAACGAATATGTAACCCGCCTGCTTGTGCCCGGCAGATCCTTTTCCCAGGACAAGAGCCGCTGCACCCGCAATAAGCCCTATGGCTCCAGCGCTGACGTGAATAGTAAGGGGTACATCCATGTCTAGTTTTGGAAATTACATTTCAGAGCAATGACCGTGTTTGTAGATATGCCGATGATTCGAAAGAAGTCGGAACGTCTCGGATACTTGGCATAAAAGGTTTCGTGTGCCTCCTGCACCTTCGCGTCGTCACTGACCACGCTTGTGCGACAGGGGTACATCACGCCGCCAATACGCAATTCCAATTCAGGTACGCGCTCAAGGTTGGCAAACCATTTAGTGTTGCCCGTCCGTAGATAGGCGGTATTGTCCATCGAGATTATCCATAATTGAGTAATACGCTTGTCGCCGTTGGCGTCCGTGGTCACGATAGACGGGACTTCTTCTTTGGTAAGCATTTGCCAGTTTGGTTCGCTGTTCGATGGCGGAAAGATCTTCCCACTCAACTGAACCTGGCTGACAACAAAGCCCAATCCCATCAAGCAGATGATTGTGGCTGGAATAGCCAGAAGGATGAATATGAAACGCGGCATAATTGATTCCATACGTACGATGTACGTTTATGAGTAGAAATATATGCGTACATCGTACGTTGTGCAAGCACGATGAAGTACAACAATTTCTGGGGTCGGAGAATTTCTGGGGTCGGAGTAACGCGCCAGAGTAAGATAGGAACACCTGCTAGGGAGAGGTATTTGCCATGAGAAAATGTGGTGAAGTCACCCGCCCGCTAGCCTACATGCTGCTGAATGGACCGGCGCTGTAATTCCCAGGGTGTTGGACTTACCAAAGAAATCCTCAGTTGGCTTTCCCGTTCTCGTCTTAGGCCAAAAGTGGAGGCATTGGACAACCCCATATTGCCTTCTGTATTGGTAATGCTGGTTTTACTCTGGCACTTTGCTCCGACCCCAGGAATACGAATTCTCCGGAGACTCATTCGTTCAGATTGGAGCCCCTCGAACCAGTGCATCTATGAACTGCTTAGGAGTGGCCACAACAATACCGGCACGTTCAGACTTGGGAAAATGCTTCAAATTGCCAGTGACCAGAAACTCAGCGTGGCCGGCTAGGGCAACTTCAATAAACATCTGGTCTGCAGAATCTGGGAGCGCAAGATCGATTGGAGGAGCGAGAGCGGGCGAGCCGGTAGCCTCCAGGTAGGCAACCAATTCTTCGACGAGATCTTCATCGAATGAAAACTTGCCCCGCGAGAACACTTCTCGATACTCAGACAAAATGCGCTCATCGAAACACAAGAAGGCCTGCTCAGTTAGCAACGCTCTGAGAACCGCTGCTGGTGGGCCGTGCGGCGATAGGATTGCAGACACCAGCACATTGGTGTCGAGGACAATTTTCAATCGCCTGCTCTGGCGCGTCTTGATTCTTGGATGTGAGCTTCGATGTCTGCCGGCGTAAGCGCCACCAGGCCTCTATCGGAAGCTTCGCGTTGTAGTTTATCGAGGGTCTCGCTGGCGCGACTTCGGCGAAGTGCCCATAGGCAGGCCTCGAATGAGTCTTCGTCGGTAGCGCTTAAGATCGCAATGGGCTTTCCATTGTTCGTGACTACGAGTTCACGCTGCTGTTCGAGTTGCTTCCAAAGTTCTGATGTCTTGCCGCGTAAGTCGCGAACCGTTACGAATCTCATACCAGTATATAGACCACAAATGTGATGCTATTGTAGCCCATGAGGCAGCGGTCATCAATCAGGTGTCAACGGCGGTCGAAAATTGCTCGCTTTGTGCTGGTTAAGTTGCGTTGCTTGCTGTGATCCCACCCACCGAACATATAGACACACGCCTAAGCGACTTGGACGTCCCCTGGTTCAGTAGACAAGTTAAGGCAATGATATCTACACAGGAGGAACCACCGAGCGCTGCTAGGCACCATCCTTGATCGCATGGAACAACCCTTGATCAAACACCTGCGGAGTTCTATCAATCCGACGACGCGCTTTAACCTGGGGCTCAGTCCTCTGGTGTGGCGGTAAGTTGGCCGAGAGTCAGTTTGCGCGGATGAGGTGCGGTCGCGAAAAGCAATCTAGCAATATAAATCAACGGCTTAGATGGCAGCCCCCAGTAGATTTAAACCTAATAGGGGTTTGACACAATGGGGTTCATTGAGCTACATTATGATTCATTGGGTCACAGCTAGTGCAGACGTTAGTCCCGATAGGCACATTCGAAGATAGGGCTCATAAGCTGCTGGGCAAGGCTGGTTTTGACGGCATGCTGGAGTTCTTGGCCAAGCGCCCGAAGGCGGGCCGAATTATCGAAGGCACCAGCGGACTGCGCAAGGTGCGAATTGCACGACCAGGCAAAGGCAAGAGTGGTGGCACTCGAGTGATTTATTACTATCACAACGCGGACAAGCCTATCCTGCTGTTGCTAATTTATGCGAAGGCAGATCAGGAGAATCTGACGGAGGCGCAAAAGGCGCAAAAGGCGCAATTGAAAAAGCATGTCGATACGATCATCGATGAATTTGGTTAGGAGACAAGAGATGGACAACAAGCTGTTCAAGGAGCTAGACACTAACCTAAAAGAAGCGGTGAAGGTTGCTAAAGGCACATCGGCGCTAAAATCAGTTTATGTCGTGTTGAGCCCATCGGAAATCAAAGCAATTCGTACCGGAGTAAAGATGTCCCAAGCCGTTTTTGCGCGTTCGTTTCAGTTAAGCCTGGATACGATCAAAGGTTGGGAGCAGGGTAAACGCAAACCCGATGCAGCAGCCGCAAATTACTTGCGCCTAATTCAGGCCGATCCGGAACATGTCCAGCGTATGCTTGCAGCTTAGGTGTGAGAGATCGGGGGACAAGTACATCAATATCGTTCCTTTACCAAGCCAATTGCGAATATCTTATTGCCAACCTGCGTTCAATACATCCACTGTGAACTCATCCCAACCCTCTGCTGAAAATGCGATGGGCCGTTTAGTCCTAACTGTATCAACTGCTGCTGAAGTCGTGATCCCGAAGCGTCGTTTCAGGTAATAAGCCATGAATAGACAGGTGCGATCTTTGCCTTGCCTGCAGTGTACTAGTGCCATTTTCGACGTGATCAATTACGAAGGCGTATGCGATCGGGAGGCGCTTCACACACAGTTCTAGTTCGCCAGGCATCGGTGGCGCGTTC
>QIGT01000247.1 GCA_003230835.1 Gammaproteobacteria bacterium | reverse complement strand
GTTGCTCGATAGATCCTGAGAGCTCGATCGCCCGGGCATAGTCTTCGGTTTCGCCATCAAATAGCAGATCATGAACGTGATGGACTGAACCCACCATCATGTCGAAATCATGTCGCGCCAGGAGGTTTTCTATCGCTTCTTCATACCCCGAATAAGCGTCGGTTTCGAACCCAACGAATATTTCCATGCAGCCTTCATAGAAGGCTTTCAGCCGAGTCGCTTCCACAAAGTACTCATCAAACCGGCGTTGTAAGCCTTCTACCTCAAACCCATTAGCGGCGTCTTCTGGGGCCATCAATGACAGCTTCTCACTAGGCATGTGTTCGGTTAGACAGATCCATTCAAACCCTAACTCGGCATACCGACAAACAATTTGCTCAAGCGTGTCTTCAGCGTGTCCGCAAAAACTGCCGCTATGGCCTCCGTGCACTGAAACCAAACTGAACGTCGACATCTGATCCACCTTAGATTGCGGGTGATTTGAACACTTTCTCCCCTCAACGCCACTCATAGGAAACCAAATAGTAGGATCTTGAGATGCGCAAACACTTCATACAATTCATTCTAATCACGCATCTAGCCGTGATCTCATCACCAAGCGTGCTGGCTACGCCGCTGAGTAACGTTATCATCAACGGACTAGCGTTGTCAGTCACTCAGCTTCAGGCCCTAGAAACCAGTGTTGGCGGTCGTGTTGCGGCTGGTGCGTATATCCTGAACGCCCAGGGATGTTGGCTAAACATGAGTACCGGACAAAGTGGCTGCTTAAACAAAGTTACCACCTATTCCCGCTACGGGAGCGGTGAACGCACCAGTGATGGCAGTTGGAACCACTACTCAAACTCTGCAAAAATGGGCGTAGGTGGCACCAGCGATGGCTGCATTTATACCACCTCAGGTTGGTCGAATTGTTAGTCCGGACGGTCTACCAGGCCCATACGCATGGCCTCGAAGACCGCTTCACTGCGCGAATGAACAGATAGCTTTTGATATAGGCGACGAGTATACGAACTCACTGAACTCACTTTAACTTCTAACAGTTCGGCAATGTCTTGGTAGCTATAGCCTTTAGCGGCCAGTTGTAGAACTTCAAGTTCGCGTTCGCTAAGCAGAGTTTTCTCTACTGCCTTGTCTTCTTTTTCAGGTCTTAAGCGACGAATGAGATAGCGCGCAATATGTGCCGATATAGGTGCGCCGCCATCAATCAATTCGAGCAAACACTGGCCTATTTCGACACTGGTGTCTGACTTTAATAGATATCCTTGTGCACCGGCTTCGATGGCTCGAATGACGCTGTTTTCATCAGCAAACACCGAAATTACCAACATGGGCAAGTCTGCTCTTAAATCTGATTGTTCGGCAATAATGTCTAGCCCACTACCATCGGGTAGATCGAGGTCTACTAACAGCACATCGGGAGAAAACTGTGCTAGAGCCTTGCGCGCCTCGGCCACTGTGCCGCATCCCGCAAGCACTTCAAAATTCGCTAGCTGCACAATCTTTTGTCGCATCTGATTAAGAGTGTGGACATCGTCCTCCACAATAATCACTCCATGACATTTCGAACCCGTTGTTAGACTCATGACGTTACTGAACTCGGCGCAAACCAAAGAGTGACCCTCGTACCTTGCTCATTTGCACCTGGCTCAATAGTCAACGAGCCGCCCAACTGTTCTGCACGGTGCTGCATATTACGCAAACCTCGCCTTCTGAACTTGGCGTCTCGCACCTGGTTGCTGTTATTCATACCTACTCCATCATCTTCGATAGACACGAAACCACGGTCATCTTCTACCCCGGTCGATAGAGTAATGGTATGAGCTTGCGCATGCTTGATGATATTGGTTAGGCATTCTTGAAGGATGCGTAGTATATGACCAGCGGCTTCTGGGCTTAGCGCGTACGGCTGCGCAATATCTTTAACGCGCCACCGAAACCGTAGATCTTGTCGTGTTATGCGGGGTTCCACCCGCTCTCTAATCATAGCTAACAAATCGATTAACGAAGACTCTTCTAAATCCAGCGAGTGCGCCATCATACGCAGATCATCTAAACTGTCTCTCAATGCATCTTCCACCTCGCTGTTGGAAAAGTGCCCACTTTCAACCATGGCCAATGTAGATACCAACTGCCCACCCAGCCCATCGTGCATGTCCCGCACCATCCGTTCACGCTCTTGCAACACGGCTTCTCGCCGCTCTGCATCGGCAATACGCGCATAGTTGGCTTGCAGCTCGGCATGTTTTTGCTCAACCCGATCTTCCAATTCAGTATTAAGAGTCAACACCTCACTTACATGCATACGTGTACGGTTCACCATCACAAGCATAAGCGAGAGCGCCAATAACGGTGGGTTAAAAACCACCAGAAATTGATCAGCCCACAAATAGCTCCCTGTGGTGATGCCCACTAGATCGTGCACCAATAACAACGGCATCAACGCAATTGGCAATAGCGCTACGCGTCGCCGTGGTACCCCCTTGGCCAACTTCACCACACGCACCAACAAATAGATGCCCAACGCATAACTGAAAGGCATCCAAAGCGCAGCCACAGAATATACCTGCACGACGTCAACCAATAGGGCCGCCACTGCAAATAGGCTATAAATGACTCCGACAACGTAGGTTAGCCAACTACGCGTTCGCCTAAGCTCATCGACTGCAAACAGGAAAAATAGGAACGAAAGATGGTACATCATGGATCGTATTCGCGATGCCATATCCGAAAACACTTCAGGTAGCGAAATATATAGGCCTATGACCGAGAGAGACGCCGCCATCAGTCCGACAGTAACCCAGCCCACCCCGTACGAAGAAGGGTCTTTACGATAAGTGGCAAAAAATACCAGCGCAAAGATAATGCTTACCACGGACAACGACATCGGCAAGTAGACCAAGGTCAGGCGCTTGGTTACATATCGGTTGCGTAGCTCTGCAAGCTCACCGATAACAGGTGCTCGAACAAAATTCACAATCCCAGGTGTGCCTTGAAAATCTAACCGCAATAAGTGTTCCTGGGCACTTCGCAAAGAAGTCGGCACGGAGACCAAAAGTGGCCCTGAGACCATCGGCACACCAGTTGAATTCAAAGGCACCGTCCCACCGATATACTCGTCATCCCAATACACACTCAGCAAACCGGAGCTGTTTGGAATGAACACCCCGAGCTGGGATTGATTCAAAAGCTCCTCTGGTAGACGAACATTGATCTCATACCAACCTTGTACCGATATCTGTCGACGCTGGACATTCCAGTGGTCTGGCATGGAGACAGCGAGCATTTGAGTTTCACCTTCTGTGATCAACCACAACTTTGCTTCTGTAAACTCAACCGATGCCGTTACTTTGCTAGCAAGACATAGAAACAAACACATCAGAATCCAACGCATGGGTCAATATCGGCCGTTACACAAAACAATCTAGCTGTGCACATGACTTAGAACCGGTACTTCGCCTCTGCCATAAAACCACTGACCTGTACATTAAGGTCATCGTTTTCCTCTTTGTAATAGCTAAGTTCAACCGATATTTTCTCCGTAACAAAGTAGTTCGCCCAGATATTGTAAAGATCAGAATCTCCAGAGACATCTCGATCTTGGAAGACAATATCTGCGCCCACGCCTAAATTGTGACTGAAGAACCAACTTAACTCTATCGCAATGTCAGAACCATCGTCGTTGCCACCTACACCCGCATCACCAGAAATCACACCATACACAAGGCTAGCTTGCCAAGTCATGCCATTTTCAAGTTGCTGTACGTGTTCGATATCTACTGCCCAGCGATCTAGATCATTCAAACCACCATTTTCAACATCATAACTAACACGAACGCGGGTAGTCTCAGCGACATAGTAGCCAAGCGCTAGGCGATAAAGATCAGCCTCCTCTATCTCTATTTGAGCATCCACATCGGCCTGACCAAAGTCCGCTTCCACCACCCAGTCACCACCCACAACTAGACGCGCAAAAACCTCCCAAGTATCAGTTTCTACGTTGCTGCGTTGCGTCTCAACACGACTGTACTGGCCGCCAATACTTGAAGCCCTGCTCAGAAACGGCGC
>QIGT01000127.1 GCA_003230835.1 Gammaproteobacteria bacterium | reverse complement strand
GAGGAAGGGCTGGCGTCGTGGTACGGCACAAAGTTTCATGGCCGTGCGACATCATCTGGTGAACCGTTTGACATGTTCAAACTCAGCGCAGCTCACAAACATCTGCCGCTGCCGGTTTTTGTTCGCGTCACGAACCTGGAGAATGGCAAACAGACCATTGTGCGTGTCAATGACCGCGGTCCCTTTCATGACAATCGAATACTAGATCTGTCATTTGCCGCGGCAGTAAAACTGGGGTTCCACAACAACGGCACAGCGCGGATTCGTCTTGAGGTGGTCGAGCCAGCGACGCGTGTTAGACAATATTTGGTTCAAGCCGGCGCGTTTAGTAGCCTATCCGGTGCAGACCGAACCATTGAGGAACTGGCCACGCTGACGGGTTTGAATGGGGTGGTGGTCAAGACCCCCCGTGATGGGCTGTACAGGGTACGCTTGGGTCCAATAAGTGAAGGCGCTAACCTGCAACGTGTGCAGGCGCTGCTGGAGTCGAGTCCCTACGGACGCCCTCAACTTTTTCCCGTTAACTGAATCCCCCAGTGGAAGATGGACAGGTGGAACATAGACAGGTGCAAGATGATCAGGTGGATGGAAAACAGGTGAATGACGTTATAATGTCGCTGGGTGGTAATATCCGCGGAATGTTTCGAATTCTTTTTATATGAGACTGTTATATGGGGCTTTGTTGATGAGAAGTGGTCGTTTCGCTGCTATGGGCTTATTGTTGAGTGTGTTGACCAGCCATGTGATGGCGGCGGCACCCATTATTCCACCGCCACCTGAAATCAATGCGACCTCCTTTTTGTTGATTGATGCCACTTCAAACAAGGTATTGGTAGAACATGACGCGCATGAGCAAAAGGCGCCGGCTAGTTTGACCAAGATCATGACCAGTTATCTTGCGGAACAAGAAATAGCTGCGGGAAGAATTTCTGAAACCGATGAAGTATTGGTCAGCGTCAACGCCTGGCGCACTGGCGGTTCGAAGATGTTTATCCGTGAGGGAACTAAAGTCACCGTCGCTGACCTTATCCTAGGTATCGTTGTTCAATCAGGCAATGATGCCAGTATCGCGCTGGCCGAACACATCGCGGGAAGTGAAAGTGCCTTCGCGAACATGATGAATCAGCAAGCCGCTATGTTGGGAATGAGCAATACATATTTCAAGAACGCCACGGGACTACCCTCCGCAGACCACTACAGCTCTGCTTGGGATCTGGCGTTACTGACTCGTGATCTTATCAACAGATTCCCAGAACATTACTCGTTGTACTCACAACGGGCATACGTTTACAACGGTATTGAACAGCCGAATAGAAACAGACTGTTATGGCGGGACAAAACAGTTGATGGCGTCAAAACGGGGTTTACCAACAAGGCAGGCTATTGCCTAGTTGCATCGGCGGTGCGCCAAGGCATGCGACTGATTTCTGTAGTCATGGGAACAGACAGCGATTCAGCTAGAATGCGTGAAAGCCAAAAACTACTCTCTTATGGCTTTCGTTACTATGAAACGCAAACTCTGTATGAGCCGGGTATCGTGTTGAAGGAAAAAGACGTCTACTACGGCGAACTCGAAAAGGTAGGGGTTGGCGTTGAAGCATCTGTTGTAGCAACCTTCCCCCGCGGGTACTACAAAAGCATTAAAGCCGAACTAAAAATAGAAAAATTGCTTGAAGCCCCTCTCAGCAAAGGTGATGAGGTGGGTGAGCTAAAGCTACGCTTACATGACGAGGTGATCTACACAGCTCCGTTGGTGGTATTGGAAGACGTCACGGAAGCAGGTGTATTTGGGCGTATGAGTGACTTCGTCTCGCTCTTCTTTAGCTCCTTGTTCGACTCCTGATGAGCCTGCGGCTTGATGATGACTGACACCGATTCGAATGCTGAACATTTCCGCATTGAATTCCCGTGTCAGTATCCGATAAAAATTATTGGCGAAACAATTGGCGAAACAGATGAAGCTGCCTCAAGCCAAATTATCGCAGTGGTGTGTCGGCATGCGCCAGAAGTCACCGCCGACCAAATTAGCACGCGTAAGAGCCGCAATGGAAATTACCAGTCTATCCGCGTGGACATTATTGCGACTGGAGAGTCCCAGCTGAAAGCCCTGCACAAAGACTTGATGGCGTTAGCCAGCGTCAGAATGGTTTTGTAGCCATGAACACAACTCCGACAGTAATTGTTCGCGATCTGGGGCGCACCGAATACGCAGATATCTTGCTTCAAATGCGCGCGTTTACCGATCAACGCGACCCCGACACAGTGGATGAAATTTGGCTGACTGAGCATGAACCGGTTTTTACTCAGGGGCAGGCAGGCAAGCAAGAACACTTGCTCGCTCCAGGTAATATCCCAGTTGTGCAAACTGATCGTGGTGGGCAGGTGACTTATCATGGGCCCGGGCAAATAACCGGGTATATGTTGTTCGATCTTCGAAGGCTCAGGCTAACAGTTCGAGGTCTTGTTACAAAGATTGAACGAACTATGATTGATACCATGGCGGGCTATGGGGTGAGTGCGCAGTCGCGGGCAGATGCGCCCGGTGTTTATGTGGCGGGGGCCAAAATAGGCAGTCTTGGCTTACGCGTGCGCAGAGGATGTTGTTATCACGGCTTGAGCTTAAATGTGGATATGGACTTAGAGCCGTATTCGAGAATCAACCCTTGCGGTATATTTGGATTGGAAGTGACACAAATTTCTAATTTTGTTGCCGTTGAAATAGAACATACACGCCAACAATTAATTCGAGTGGCGTTAGATCAGTTTGGGTTCAAGGCTTAAGTACTAACGCTGCACACGGGGCAATTGGCCCTTGGTGTGAGTTTCAGCTTGCGCCAATCTGCATATTTAGCATCAATGTACAGCACATAACCAGCCAAAGATGTGCCAATATTGGTTAAGTACTTAATAGCTTCCATGGCCTGGCATGCGCCAACAATCCCTACCAGTGGAGAAATAACACCGTTTTCGGCACAGTTTAAGGCGTCGTCGTCAGCTTGCGAATACAGGCATCGGTAACAAGGACTACCTTCGGTGTTGGGGTCAAACAAAGCCACGTGACCTTCGAATCGAATCGCAGCGCCAGATACAACCGGTATATGTTGGCGCCAGCAATACTCGTTAATGAGTGATCGGGTGTCGTAGTTGTCCGTGCAATCAACCACTAGATCAACGTTGCTAAGCAAAGTATTCAAACTGGTTGCATCTAGGCGTTGGGTGATGGCCTCAACTTCAACAGTAGGATTGATCATGCTGATGCGATTTGCAGCCGATAGTGCTTTGTTCAAGCCGATAGAACTTGTGTCATGGGCGATTTGACGTTGTAGGTTGGAAAGGTCAACCTGATCGTGGTCGCAAAGTTTCAGATAGCCTACGCCAGCAGCAGCAAGGTATAACGCTGCTGGAGACCCGAGCCCACCTAGACCCACGATGAGGACTCGCGAAGACAGAAGCTTTTCTTGCCCAGCGATGTCCACCTCGGGCAGCATCACCTGACGGCTGTATCTTAGTAGGCTGTTGTCATCCATCAGCCGGAGCCAATTGGCCGATGCTCACTCTTTCAATATTTGCAAGATCTCGGTGTGAACGAATCCCAGATAAGCCCGCGTGGCACATAACCTCACGCACCTTTGCGGCTTGATCGTAGCCGTGCTCCAACAACAGATAACCGTTAGTGTTTAGGTGTTGGGTGGCATGCTCAATGATATGAATTAAATCATCCATACCCTCTTTACCGGAGACCAAGGCGGCGAAAGGTTCCGCTGTGAGCCCAGACAGGTGAGGGTCATTTGATGCAATGTAGGGTGGGTTGCTGATAATTAAGTCCCATTTCCCTTGCACTGACGTAAACCAATCGCTGTGTGCGAAGGTGATATCCACCGCATGGCTGTTGGCGTTGTACCGAGCAATCTCCAGGGCTTGCGGGCTGGCGTCTGTGGCGAGAATTGTTAGATCTCGGCGTTCTTTTGCCATCGCAATGGAAATGGCCCCGCTACCCGTGCCTAGCTCCAAAACCCGACCCTTGGGTGGTGCAAGCTCAACCCCTTTCTCTACCAACAATTCGGTGTCAGGGCG
>QIGT01000381.1 GCA_003230835.1 Gammaproteobacteria bacterium | reverse complement strand
CCTACCCGGAAGAGATTTTTATCTATGATAACGAGTTTTCAGGTGGCGGCAGCATGCCGGGAAGAGACGAATTAGTGCAAGTCCGTGATTCTGTTTACGGCGTCGATGGTGCGCTCCCAGATATTATTTGGGACGGTATCGTTAATCCTAACAAAGCGGCCGACCTTACGGTACTTTGCGTCAATAACGGCCGTGCAGAGGTACTGAATGTAGATACCGAAAATCAATTTTCGAATCCTCGAGTAAACATGGACGACCATGCCTGTAGTGTGGACAAACTACCGCCTGTCGTGCTCGGTGGACGATAGGGTACATCAGTAAGGTCCGCCACAGCCTAGCAGCCTTTCTTGTCTTGTGTCTGATTGCTTGTCATTCACCACCAGAAACAAAATTTTTTGCGGCAGACAACTATCCAGCCAAACTGTCTGCTTGGGGTGTCCTATCATCTAACACGTTTGGGATCTTAGTCGCGAAAAACAGCGCGGTGTATGATCTTAACAGCGCTCTTTTTACAGATTACGCTTTGAAGCTGCGCACTATTCATCTACCACAACACAGTAGTGGCCGATATCAGCCGTTTGCTGCATTCGACCTGCCCACCGGCACCGTCATCAGCAAAACTTTTTTCTACCAGATAGACGCGAACGGTAGTATCAAACTGGATGGCGTATGGAATGGTAACCCTAGTGAGCTAGACAGCGAATCTACACGCCTCATTGAAACTCGATTGCTGATCAAACAAGAACACGGCTGGGATGCACTACCCTATGTATGGCATGGAAAGGATGCGGACCTAGCCATCACCGGTGCCTTGTTGAGCCTACCGGTTGCACAAGATAGGAGAATCAACTATCTCGTACCTAGCCGAAATCAGTGTGCCGGGTGTCATGCCACCGATCATAGCAATGGTGAAATTTTACCCATAGGTATTAAAGCCCGACACCTGAATAAAAAAAGCCCGGTCACTCATCAGGCTCAATTGTTAGAATGGCAGAATCGTGGGTGGCTATCGCACCTGCCGAAGCCTACGGAAATTCCTCGTAATGCACCTCTTTACGGTTCAAGTGAGTTAGAACATCGAGCACGGTCTTACTTGGACATAAACTGCGGTCATTGCCACAGCACCACAGGTGCCGCAGACACTTCCGGTCTTTTCCTCGACTATCGCCCACACGACGCCGCCTCTCTCGGCGTGTGTAAACCTCCGATCGCGGCAGGCAAAGGAACAGGCGGCCATCTTTACAGCATCGTACCCGGTAAGTCTAACGAATCTATATTGTCGTTTCGAATCAAAAGCGAAGACCCCGCCAGCATGATGCCAGAATTAGGCCGAAGCTTGTCGCACACACAGGGCGCAAGGCTTATTGATGAATGGATCGACTCGCTTGCTGGGCAGTGTCGCTGACCACCGCAAAAACATACCTGCATCAATCAGCAAGCGGATGAACCCTATCTAGTCACCACTGTGCTTCAGTCGCGAGCGTTTACCTTTGCCTCAATCAGAAAGGGTCCATCTACCTTCATGCCTTCTTGCAATGCCAGTACAAATTCATCCGCTGTCACTGCGCGTGCAGCGGGTACGCCATATCCGGTAGCTAGCGATACCCAGTCAATCTCCGGGTTGCTTAGGTCAAACAGACTTGCGGCTTTCTCGCCAACGGAGTTTACCCCTAGCCGATGATATTCAACGTCGAGAATGTTGTAGCTACTGTTAGAGAAGATGACCGTCACTATGTTTAGGTTTTCCCGAGCCGCCGTCCACAAATACTGAATAGTGTAGCCAGCGCCACCATCGCCGAGCAATGCAAACACAGGTCGTTCAGGGCAAGCTACCGCCGCACCCACCGAGACTGGTCCACCTTGGCCAATGCTACCGCCGGTGAGATTTAGCCATGTGTGTCGAACAGATTGTTGCAGGGTGGCATAGGCAGCGCCACCGCCACCAGAATCTACTGCAACAATCGATTTATCCGGAATCATCGCGGCTAAAGCTTGACCAATTTTCGAGGTGGTCAGTTCTCCCTCCGGTAATACAGGTCGCTGCCCATGGGAAACCGTATCCGGGAATTCTGGCGCATCCAATGCATCCGCTACCCGTTTCAATGCCGTTTCTACATTTTGATGACGATGGGCTAAACGCACTAGGTCACAATCACTACTGTACAACTTACTCGGTGAATTGGGGTAAGCGAAGAAACTCACTGGCGCCCGGGCACCGGCCATAACAATTTTCTTAACCGAACCCATGACATCCATTACGTGCTCAGGAAAATAAGGCATTCTGGGAACTGGAAATAACCCTGGGCCACTTTCTACCCTTGCTGGGAATGTAGTAGAAAAAACCCGGCAGCCAGTTTTCTTCACTATTCTCCCTGCTTGCTGCACGCCTTCCGCACTCAAACCCAAGCCGTCTAATAGCAGCAGTGTGTCCGCACCTGAATTACCTAGAGCATCTACCGCCTCAATCACGCCGTCGTTGGTGACCTCCGCAGTCTGTTTCGTCAAACGCCCACCCGCGGTTGAATGACCGGCGCCCCAAGAACAATCTGCAGGGATGATCAAGGTAGCAACATTGCCTACATTATCTGGGTTGGCCGACAAGGCTGCAGCGACCGCATCACGGGCATCTTGACCCAGTCCTTGTGCTGTTGCACTGCTTCTAATCCAAGACGATACGCCCTTAGCGATATCTGCGATGTCGGAAGTAAGCGGCGCATCATAATGAACATGATAAGCCGCGTGATCGCCAATGAGGTTTACCAAGGGTGTGGACGCCCGACGAGCATTGTGCAAATTGGCAATGCCATTGCCTAAACCGGCACCAAGATGCAATAGGGTACATGCGGGGGTTTCTTTCATACGCGCATATCCATCCGCTGCCCCGGTGCAAACACCTTCGAACAGGCACAGTATCGCCCGCATGTCGTTTACCCCATCGATGGCCTGCACCATGTGCATTTCAGACGTACCAGGGTTTGCAAAACAAACGTTTACCCCTGCGCTTGTCAGGCCGCGAATCAACGATTCGGCTCCGTTCATAACCTACCCTCTCTGTGTCTAATTCTATTGAGCTTACCGTATCTGATAAGACCGGCTAAGATTAAGCAATATTGCCACCCATTAAATTGGATTAATTCTTGAACACATTGACTCACCCACTGGGTAGCCCAGCCATATGCCCCGCGCAATCTGTCATCGAAGATTGGATCGATTACAACGGGCACCTCAACATGGCCTACTACAACGTCATTTTTGATAAAGGTGTAGATCATGTATATGACTATTTAGGTATCGGTGAAGCCTACGCTCAAAGCGGTGTCGGCTCCTGTTTCACCATGGAAGTTCACCTACACTATCTGCGAGAACTGTCTTTGGGAGACAAAGTCCAGGTGCATTTCCAACTCCTCGATTACGACAACAAACGCCTTCACTTCTTCGAACAGCTCTACCATGTGGAAGCAGGCTACATCGCTGCAACCGCAGAACATATGAGCATGCATGTCGACATGAAAACACGTCGGTCAGCTAATTTTTCAGACGTTGTCTTAAACAAGCTCGAACAACTTCTAAAAGCACATCGAAATCTTGAAGTACCCAGCCAAGTCGGGCACACAATCGCAATTGGGCGGAAGTAGAGGGCTTAATAACCTTCTAGTTCACCATAACGATTGCGGTGGAAATTCACATCGCCAAACGTCTGTTCTGTCACCGCTGCACGTTTAATGAAGAAACCAATATCAAACTCATCCGTCATGCCGATGCCACCGAATGCCTTCCCGAGAAACAAGGTTGAAAGTCTCACCCACCTTAGCCTTAGTCAGGCTGGCGAGTTTAGCAATCTCTTGTGTGTCTCGACCTTCATCTAGTGCAGTCAAGGCTTCAAGTACACAAGACTTAGATAATTCAATTTCGCAAAACATGTTTGCGGCTCGATGCTTGAGGGCCTGGAACGAGCCGATCGCCACACCAAATTGCTTACGCTCTTTAAGATACTCAATCGTACGCTCAAAACATTCTTGCAAACTACCCAGCATCTCAGCGGAAATACCAATGCGGGCAATGTCTAATGCAGGATCGAGCACGTCAGCGCCAAGATCCACGCTACCGATGATGTCTGCCGCACCCACCTTAACGCCACTCAACTCAATATTTGCAGCATTTCGAGAATCAGCCATTTTAGTGCGCGTTATTACCACGCCGGTTGCCCCTTGGTCGACTAAAAACAACGTGATACCCGCACGAGCAGTGGTATCTCCCGAAGTTCTGGCGACAACTATAATTTTGTCTGCAACATGACCATCTAGCACAAATGTCTTTTTACCGCTTAACGTATAGCCCTCTCCATCGACTTCGGCTTTAGTGGCAATATTATAAGGGCTGTGTCGATGCCCCTCTTCAACTGCAAGGGCCAAGAGTATTTCGCCTGCAGCAACTTTGGCTAACAATTCACTCTTCTGTACTTCACTACCACCAAGGTTAAGCAATGTTCCGCCTAGCCAAACGCTGGCGTACAACGGACTTGCTGCCAAGGTACGACCGGTTTCTTCGGTCACCACGCCAAGACCCTTATAGCCAAAGGCTAAGCCCCCATGTTCTTCGCCCCAAGGTATTGCTGCCCAGCCCAATTCAACCATCGCACCCCAAGTTTCACGGCTAAAACCGTCGACATTGTCTTCATCACGCAAACTACGCAGTTGAGAAATGGGTGCACTGTTGGTACAAAAATCTTTTGCACTGTCTTTGAGCATGGTCTGCTCTTCATTGAGAATCATGGGCATTTAGGTCTCCCCTCCAATATATGCTGATGAGTATTGCTCGAACTTTCTTTGCGAGCTCTTCGAGCGAATGAATGCAACAGCATATAAGAACAAAACCAGACCAATATGTCGAGGGTAGAGGTGCATTTACCCTCTCCAAAGCCATACCCGGCTGGGCTTTAGGTCTTCTCAGCTTTTTCTGAGCTTACGACTCGTTTACATTTCATACATGCCTCTAGCAGCGATTTGTGACGTAGATCTCTAGAATGTGCGGCGTACTGAAGGGACAGTGACCGTGAAATTAACTGCGCTACTAATAATTCTAATCAGCATCAGCAGTTGGCTAACCCCAGCGTTTGCCGATGACGGCGCTGCCCAGGCAAGTACTTTGAGGAATGGATCTGATCTAGCCATCGATCTAGCCCTTAGGGAGTCCACTATTGGAGGGTCTGCGGCGCAGTTAAGTAGTACGGTCGCAGCTCCCTTCGATATTTCTTACTTTCTAGTGGTGTTGATTGGACTGGCCGGACTGATTTGGGTGCGACGCCACACTCAATCTCTGTAGCACACTCAATCTCTGTAGAGTGATACCAGTAAAATAGATCTTATCGAGAATAAATAGCCACCGCCAAATTTCGCGCGTTGGCCTTGACAACCAGCCTAGCCGTAACCACATCAGCCTTTCTTAGCCAATCTAGTGCCTCTCGTTCATGCTCATAGCCCACTACTAACAATCGATCCCACTGTGTTTTTTGTTTTGTTAAAGAATCTACATAGGTATCCCAGAGCACCACCCCATCACCTAAGTTATCAGGCGTCGCAAGCTCTCGTAGCACGTCTGCGTGGCTATCGGGACGCAACTCGGCTAACCAAACAACCACGGTGTTGGGCCAAATTTCTCGCGGGAGTGAAAAGCTACCAAGTTTAATCGAACGGCTGGGCTCTACTTCGATGGCTTGTTGATACTCACCAGCCGTCAGTACTTGTACCAAGGATTTTCCTCGCTGCATGGTGATGACCTGCATACTGGAAAATTCCACGTCTCGACGCCCATCCAGCAAATGCACCAAGCTATATCCAGGGTCTACATAGCCACCCTCGCTGGTCACCAGATCACTCACTACGAGCTTATAAGCGCTCTGATTGGTCAGATCGGAGAGATCAGTGAGATCCAATACCGCATAGGGTTGATCGCGCCGGTCATCCAGCAGGGCTAAATTGACCAAGCTAGGACCTATCCACAACACGCCAAACCAAACAACCACCGCCGCCACCGCCAGTGAAGCTAAAAATACTCTTAAACTGCTTGCCACCACCTGTTCCTAAGTTCACTACGCCTGAACATGATACCTGGCCTTATCAATACTGGTATAGATACCTATCAATCGGTAGGCTGGATGTATGAATAACCCCTCCCAACACACTGTCATCAGCGCAAACGTGCACTTAAACGTATTGGAATTAGGTGACCCACAAGGTCCATGCCTGATCATGTTGCACGGCTTAAGAGACAGTGCTTGGTCACTGCTGCCGGTTGCCGAACGGCTACTCGCGTCAAGTGAAGAGCCAGGCTATCGGATCTTAATCCCTGAGCTTCGAGGTCACGGTGCCAGCGACTCTAGCGATGCTTATGCGCTATCAAATTTTGTACTTGATCTGCATCGTGTGGTCCAAACATTGAATGCCATGCCTTGTACACTGTTTGGTCATAGCTTAGGCGGTCACATTGTGACCCGCTATGCTGCTGTTTTCCCTGAACTGGTGGCGCGGCTGATCGTGGTGGAAGGTATGGGCCCACCCCGCATGCCGCATGAAGATGACCCAGTATTGTCCATGCAAAGATATAGAGGTGCGCTTGAGCGACAGTATGACCGCATCACCTCACAACAAATGACCAAGGCCAGGTCAATTGCCGACCTTGATGATGTGATCGCTCGCTTGACCCGCAACAATCCGCGCATGCATCCATCGAGTGTTGCACGTTTAGCCCCGCATATGGTGCGACAATCAGCTGATGGCTTAACCTGGGCATTTGACTCCAACGCCAGCGCCGTATTCATGGACTCCAATCGTGCCCAAGATAAACTTTTTTGGCAGCAAATTACGGCGCCTGTTTGCGTGGTAACCGGCGTGCTGTCATACCAATACTGGGGAAAACAAATGCCAGCGCCGGGTTTCACCGGACAATTTGCCGAAGGGGAAATGGAAGCTCGACTGAAAAATTTTGTAACACACGAACATCATTGGTTCGAGCATTCCGGACACATGGTGCATTACGATGAACCTGAACGTCTCGTTCAGGTTTGTTTAGAATTTCTAGAATCTGGGGAGAAATAAACATGAGCGACATAATCACCACTGACCTACAACAATTTGACGGCGCGGCCATTGTTGATGACCTCGTCCGCTTGCTGCGTCTTCGCACCACACCTATCGGCATGAAACTATTCGCCACCCAGGAGGAAATGGAGGCGATACCACGAATTCGCCGACCCAAAGACGTACACACTACCGACCAAATTGTCGGCCAGGCTTCTCGCAACGGATGGACCGTCGGCATCACAGTAGAAGATTTAGTCGGCGCCCAATGCAGCACGGTGATCGGTTTAAGCCCTCGAAGTGATGAATGGCTATCTGGTGAGCGGATGACAGGTGTTTGGTATCAAACTCCCGAAGATGCTCAGGCACACCAACAAGCCATGGACGTTGTACCTGCCGGGCAGTTTCAGGCAATGGCGGTAAGCCCACTCGCTAGCGGTCGGTTGAACCCACCAGATATCTGTCTAATTTATGCCACACCAGCGCAAATGATAATATTTATCAACGGGTTACAGTGGACAGGTTATAAAAAACTAGACTGGAGTTGTGTGGGTGAATCTTCCTGTGCCGACTCTTGGGGACGCGCCCTTGCCACCGGCGAGCCGAGTCTTTCTATCCCCTGCTTTGCTGAACGTCGCTATGGCGGGGTAATGGAAGATGAGTTACTGATGGCCATACCGCCCTCATTTTTACCCAAAATAATTCAAGGCTTAGAAGCATTGTCACGTAACGGGCTGCGCTATCCTATTGCACAATACGGCGTGAACAACGA
>QIGT01000339.1 GCA_003230835.1 Gammaproteobacteria bacterium | reverse complement strand
CTGTGTTGGAGTTCGTCTTTGTTGCTGGGTTTCTGATGACAATCGGTGATGTTTCTGTGCGCGGCAGTTCTGCTAAATGGTGCCACAACAAAGTGGCTTCATCAAAGGCATCTTTGTTCTGCGGGTCATTATGCAGCCACTCGGCGAATGCGGCATGATCTTTTACGGTAAGTTCACTACCGCGTAGCATGGCCAACCAGGTAATTGCCTGATCAAGGGGCGTTGAACCTTTGCGGTATGCCTCTAGGTCAACAATGATACCTTCGTTATCTAGTTTACCGCGATACAGCTTACGGCTCTTATCGTCTTCTCTTTCCTTGGAAGAAGTGTCCTTGGATGAAGCGCCCTTAGAATGCTTGTCGTTTGAGTGGTCTGAGCCATCTGAGCCGTTCCGTGCCATTATAAAGATATCAACATAGGTTCATTTGCTAAACGATAGGGTGGTCTGATCCCTCAGCCCTTTTGTGTTCCAATTTGTTTCTAAAGTGCTTCAGGGCTTGAATAATGTACTTTTCCACCATACTGATGCTGACCCCTAATTCAGACGCTATCTGTGGGTATGACAAGCCAGAATGACGATGCAGGGTGAAAGCTTGGCGACATTTGATGGGTAGTTCAAACAGAGCAGACTCGATGGTTGCCAAGGTTTGTTGTGCGGCGATGGTATCTTCAACTGATCGAGTCAGCTCTTCTTCAAATACGGCGTGTTTACGTTCCAAATTAACGCGACGAATTCGATCTATACTCAAATTAGAGGCGGTCTGAAACAAAAAGGCTTTGGCGTTCTCTAACTCTTCAGGATGGTCTAAGCGGTAAATACGCAACCATGCTTCTTGCGCCACTTCCCTTGCTTCATCCACATTTTTGAAGCGAGCAGTTAGATATTTAACCAAGGGTAATGCTTGCTGATGGAACAGCGATTCGATAAAAGTAGTTTTTACCCCAGACATGGGGCTATTTTAAGCAAATTTTCAATAGAATGTGCATTTCGCTTGAAATATTTCTTAACAACTAAAAACTCGTGGTTTGTGACCCAGTTGTCAAAAATTAAGGGCATAATGCCCGGCTTCAAACGCGTAACTTAGCCTGCATCGGTGTAATTGATACTATACAACTTTCTCTGGAGTAGAATTCCTCTTAGAACATGAATGAGCCCGCAACCAAACTGGTAGATCCCACCTTGTCGCCGGCGGACGCGCAAGTTGGAAATGATACTCGCAGCAGCCTATCTGGTGATGAGCAAGTGGTATTACTACCCTTTGCCTTTGCCAAGCGGTTTGGTGTTGTGCTCACCACCCGGTTGCTCCCGGGTGGTAAGTCTGAACTTGTCTGTAAAACAACACCGGCGTTATCTACCTTGACAGAGACACGACGCTTGGCTAAGCGAGAAATTTCCGTACGCATGGCCTCCGTAGAAGAATTCGAGCAATTGGTCACCGCGACTTACTCTCGTGATTCATCTGCAGCACGACAAATGGTTGAAGATCTCGGCGAGGAAATGGATCTAGCCAGCCTTGCAGACAGCGTGCCTGAAACCGAAGACCTACTGGAACAAGAAGATGACGCGCCCATCATTCGATTGATCAATGCGTTATTGGCGGAAGCCATTCGAGAAAATGCGTCTGACGTTCATATCGAAACTTTTGAACGTGAACTGGTTGTGCGCTTCCGCGTCGACGGTGTCATGCGAGAGGTGGTCAAACCTAAGCGCGAGTTAGCCCCATTGCTGGTTTCTCGCATCAAAGTGATGGCACGCTTAGATATTGCCGAAAAGCGGATCCCTCAAGATGGACGCATCTCTCTGCGTATCGGTGGTAGAGAAGTAGATGTGCGCGTCAGTACCATGCCGGCAAGTTCCGGAGAACGTGTGGTTTTACGTTTGCTCGACAAACAAGCCGGACGATTGCATCTGGGCAATCTAGGCATGAGTGATACTTCCTTGAAAACATTGCGCACCATCGTGCATAAACCTCACGGTATATTTTTAGTCACCGGGCCAACCGGTTCTGGTAAAACAACAACCCTATATGCATCGTTAGGAGAGTTGAGTACCAAAACAATCAACATTTTAACGGTAGAAGACCCCATCGAATACAACTTGACCGGCATAGGCCAAACTCAAGTGAACACAAAGGCCGACATGACCTTTGCGCGCGGCTTACGGGCTATTTTACGCCAAGACCCAGATGTAGTGATGGTTGGGGAGATTCGAGACTTAGAAACTGCAGAAATAGCGGTTCAAGCCAGCCTCACAGGTCATTTAGTGATGTCTACGCTACACACCAATACCGCAGTGGGAGCCGTCACTCGCTTAATGGACATGGGTGTAGAGCCGTTCTTGCTCTCGTCAAGTTTGGTGGGTGTACTGGCTCAACGTTTGGTCAGAACCCTATGTCCGGAGTGTCGCATACAACGCCAAGCGACAACGGCTGAATTACAGTTTCTGCGCGAATCCTCTGCATTGGTGTTCGAGGCCGGCGGATGTGAGTTATGCAGTAACAGCGGATTCCGAGGACGTACTGGAATTTACGAATTGGTCATCGTAGACGACACCATACGCCAACTTATTCATGACCAAGTCAGTGAACTTGAGCTCGCTGGCTATGCACGTCGCATTTCGCCAGGAATAAGAGAAGACGGCAAGGCCAAAGTGCTCAATGGTATAACCACGGTCCAAGAAGTGTTGCGAGTTAGTCTGGAAGATTAGGGAACCTCTGATTTCGAATGGCAGCTTTTGAATATGCCGCTCTAGATGGCAATGGCAAACAAAGCAAGGGTGTTTTGGAAGCCGACAGTGCGCGGCACCTAAGACAAATATTACGCGATCAAGGCCTCACTCCACTTGAGGTTACCCCTGCAACCGAGCGCGACACTAGCGGTTTCTCGTTTACTTTTAATCGCAGTATGTCGGGGTTAGATCGGGTTCTGTTCACACGCCAATTGGCAACCCTCGTGGGGTCCAGTCTGCCTATTGAAGAAGCCTTAGCTGCGGTAGCACAACAAACAGAGAAACAGTTCGTCAGCGCGCTGATCATGGGTATCCGCAGCAAAGTTCTGGAAGGTCACTCGTTAGCCTCCAGCCTACGCGAATATTCTAACAGCTTTACTAACCTATACTGTTCATCTATTGCCGCCGGAGAGCAATCTGGCCACTTAGACCGAGTACTAGAAAACCTTGCCGACTACCAAGAAAAGCAATTTGAATCGACCCGAAATGTTGAAATGGCACTATTTTATCCAGTCGCCTTGTTGATTTTAGCCTTCGTCATAGTTGGCGCGTTAATGGTCTACGTGGTACCCGACTTGATAACCGTCATCGAAGGAACTGGATCTGAGCTACCCTGGTTCACTGTGTTGCTGATCGGTATGACCAATGGGCTAAGAGACTATTGGTGGGCACTACTGCTAGGCATCAGCGGAATTGTTATGGCCATACGTTGGGCATTGAGGCAGCCGAATTTACGTCTGAAATTTGATAAACAAAAATTCTCAATCCCAATGGTGCGGCGTATCAGTCGAAGTGCAAATGCAGCCCGCTATGCAAATACCTTATCTATTCTCACTGGCGCGGGCGTGCCGCTAGTAGAAGCAATGAGTATTGCCAGTGAGGTGGTGTCTAATACTTGGTTAAAGAGAGGTCTTCAACAAGCTACCCAAACTGTTAGCGAAGGCATGAGTTTGAAGGTTAGTTTAGAGCAAGTAGGGCAGTTTCCCCCTATGTTGCTACATATGGTAGGCAGTGGCGAACAAAGCGGCGAGTTAGATCAAATGTTGGGGCGCGTAGCAGACTTTCAACAGGCAGAAGTCGAACGCATAGTGTCGACAATGGTCAAACTATTTGAACCGATTATGCTATTAATTATGGGCGCAGTGGTACTGTTTATCGTCATGGCAATCCTATTGCCGATATTGAGTATAAATACGCTGGTTTAGAATTTGGTCGGCCATTTGTTGACCCTGTTAATTAGAGGACAAGTTGAAGTGAACGTTACAAACACAACCAAGCAGAAGGGTAGGTTAACTAGTTCTTGTCCAAAATACTCAGTATTTGAGATTAGAACTAGCGAGGGCACGACGCCCGAG